>NZ_CAUUWA010000012.1 GCF_963548695.1 uncultured Fretibacterium sp. | reverse complement strand
TCGCGAGATACGCCTCTCCGAGCGAAAATTCTATCAGAAGGTCACCGACTTGTACGCAACGGCATTCGATTACGATAAAAGCGCAAAGACGACCCGCCTGTTCTTTCAGACGGTGCAGAATAAGATGCACTTTGCCGCCCATCGCCACACGGCTGCGGAGCTGATTGTGGAGCGTGCAGACGCTGCAAAGGAACACATGGGGCTGACCACATGGGAGAATGCACCGGATGGCAAAATCCTGAAAGCGGATGTGACGATTGCCAAGAACTACCTGAATGACCAGGAGATGCACTATCTGGAAAGAATCGTTTCGCTCTATTTGGACTATGCAGAGCTGCAGGCAGAGCGCAAGATTCCCATGAGTATGGAGGACTGGGCGAAACGCCTTGATGGGTTCCTGGCGTTCAACGGAAACGAGCTGCTGACCGGGCCGGGTAAGATCAGCGCAGAGCACGCAAAGCTCCATGCGGAGACAGAATATGAAAAGTATCGGATGATACAGGATCGCCTTTATGAGAGCGATTTTGACCGCTTTCTCATGTTGGAACGGGAGGTGAGCCGCAAAGATGAAGTTTAGCTTCAAAATCCAGCCGTATCAGACCGATGCCGTGGAGGCCGTCGCACGAGTTTTTCAAGGCCAGCCCTACCATGCGGGCATGTCCTACAGGCGTGACATCGGGATTAGGCAGGAGCCTGACGTGCAGTTACGCTTGTTACCGCTGGAAGATGACAGGGGCCAGGCGGAATGTCAGGACCTGAACGATGACTCCGGCTTTAAGAACGAGGCGCTTCATCTGACGGATGAGCAGATTCTGCGCAATATCCAGGCGCTTCAGAACGAGAGCAACATTCATCCATCCTCCCAGCTCGTCGCTCCGATGGGACGGTGCTCGCTGGATATCGAGATGGAGACCGGCACGGGCAAGACCTATGTCTACATCAAGACCCTGTTCGAGCTGAATAAGCGCTATGGCTGGAGCAAGTTCATCGTTGTGGTTCCGAGCATCGCCATCCGTGAGGGCGTGAAGAAGTCCTTTGAAATCACGGCGGACCACTTCATGGAGCACTACGGCAGGAAGGCGCGCTTCTTCATCTATAACAGCAGCAACCTGAATCAGCTGGATTCCTTCTCCAGTAATTCGGGTATCAACGTCATGATCATCAACACGCAGGCGTTTGCCGCGTCCCTGAACGAGGACAAGAACGTGGAAGGCCGCAAGGGCGACGCCGCTGCGCGCATTATCTACACCAAACGGGACGAGTTCGGCTCCCGCAGGCCGATCGACGTCATCGCTGCCAACAGGCCGATATTGATTCTGGATGAGCCGCAGAAGATGGGCAAAGAGGACTCCGCCACACAGAGGGCGCTGAAGAGGTTCAACCCTCTTTTTACGCTCTTCTACTCTGCGACTCACGCCAGGCAGCACAACCTGATCTATGTGCTGGATGCGCTGGATGCGTACAACAAGCGCCTGGTCAAAAAGATCGAGGTTAAGGGTTTTGAGGTCAAGAATCTGCGCGGCACGGACAGGTACCTTTATCTGGAAAACATTTTGGTGTCGCCCAAGAACCCGCCCCAGGCACGGCTGGAGCTGGAGGTGGCACATAACAATGGCGCCAGGCGCGAGTTCAGAAAACTGAATGTGGGCGATAATCTCTACTACCTCTCCAGGGAGATGGAGCAGTATAAGGACTTTGTCGTTTCAGGGATTGACCCGTTCACCGGCGTTATGACCTTCACCAACGGCGACGAGCTGCGCAAGGGCGATGTGGTCGGCGATGTGTCGGAGGACGACATGCGCCGCGTGCAGATTCGAGAAGCGCTCATCTCTCACTTCGAGAAGGAACAGGAGCTGTTCGGGATGGGCATCAAAACGCTGTCCCTGTTCTTTATCGACGAGGTCGCAAAATACCGCCGGTACGACAAGGACGGCAATGCGCTGTTGGGCGAGTATGGCAGGGTTTTCGAGCAGGAGTATATCTCTGTGATGAACGAGTACAGGACGTTGCTCGACCCGGAATACACCGCCTACCTGGATTCGGTTGGTGTCCACGAGGTGCATAAGGGCTACTTCAGCATCGATAAAAAGGGGCGCATGACCGACAGCTCCGTCAGGCGCGGAACGGATCTGTCGGATGATATTTCCGCCTATGATCTGATTTTGAGGAACAAGGAGCGGCTGCTGTCCTTTGAGGAGCCGACGCGCTTCATCTTCTCCCACTCCGCGTTGCGTGAAGGCTGGGACAACCCGAATGTGTTTCAAATCTGCACTTTGAAGCACAGCGACAGCACGACGCAAAGGCGTCAGGAAGTTGGCCGCGGCCTGCGCCTGTGCGTCAATCAGAGCGGAAATCGCATGGATGCCGAGGCTCTGGGGGACAGGGTGCAGGATGTCAACGTGCTGACCGTCATCGCCAGCGAGAGCTATACAGCCTTTGTAGAGGGGCTACAAAAGCAGACGGAAGCGGTGCTGTATGACCGCCCACGCAAAGCCACAATCGAGTATTTCTCCGGCAGGAGCATCAAACTGGACGGCCGGACCGTCAAGGTGGACGACCGCCAGGCGCGGGCTATCTATCAGTACCTGGTCCGCAACAACTACGTGGACGAGGACGATAACGTCACCAGGGAGTACCGCGAGGACCTGCAGGCTGGGAATCTTGCTCCACTGCCAGAGGCATTGAAGCCTATCGAAGAGGGCGTCCATGCGCTGATACAGGCCATCTATGACGACAGCCTGCTGAAAGCCATGTTTGAGGATGGCAATAAGCCTAAGGCGCTGGAAAATCCGTTGAACGACCGCTTTGAGAAGGCCGAATTCCAGAAACTGTGGGCGGCGATCAACCACAAGTATGCCTACACGGTCGACTTCGACTCGGATGAGCTGATCAGGAAGGCCATTGCACACATCGACAACGAGCTGTATGTCAGCCGACTGCAATATACCGTGACATCCGCAGAGCAGCGGGAGGTTCTGAATGCCGATAGCGTTCGTGAGCGCTCCAGCTTCCATGATGCGAAGAGCAAAACCGCTGTGCTGAAACATGCCCCTGTCAGCCGGGTTGCCTATGACCTGCTCGGAAAAGTAGCCGAGGGAACGGTGCTGACCCGACGGACTGTGGCTGCGATTCTCCAGGGAATCCGTCCAACAACTTTTGCGATGTACCGAGACAATCCGGAGGAATTTATCACCAAAGTGATACGGCTGATCAAAGAACAGAAGGCCACGATGATCGTGGAGCACATAACCTACGATACTATTGAAGGCCATTATGACAGCAGCATCTTTACCGCTGAAAAGCATAACCTGACGATGGATAAGGCGTATTTGGCGAAAAAAGCGATTCAGGATTATGTTTTTACCGACGGTACGGCTGAAAAGAGCGTTGAGCGCCGGTTTGCGGAAAGCCTTGACGGTGCGGAGGAAGTGTTCATCTACGCTAAGCTGCCGAGGGGATTTTATATTCCTACGCCGGTCGGTCACTACTCCCCCGACTGGGCCATCGTGTTTCATGAGGGCAAGGTCAAGCACATCTACTTTGTTGCCGAGACCAAGGGAACCATGGAAAGCCTGAACCTGCGCCCCATCGAAAAGGCCAAGATCGACTGCGCCAAAAAACTGTTTGCAAAGCTATCGGATGGTCTCGTGACCTATGACCATGTGGACAGTTATCAGGAACTGCTCAATAAAGTGATGCAGTAAGATGATGCAGCATGGTGGATTCTCCATACCGCCACCTTCCCTCGCATCCTCAAATTTTTGCCAAAAAATTTTGCCGTTTCACGCCGGAAACGCTATAATTTCCTTTATATTTCCTGACAGGTGCAGGCGAACTACCGAGGAGGACAGGACGATGGCGTATGATTTCCAGGCGATCGAGGCCAAATGGCAGAGGGTATGGCAGGAGAAGCGGTGTTTCGAGGCGGAGACGGACCCCTCGCGGCCCAAGTTCTACTGCCTGGAGATGTTCCCCTACCCCAGCGGGGCCCTGCACATGGGGCACGTCCGCAACTATTCCATGGGGGACATGCTCGCGCGTTTTCTCCGCAAGAAGGGGATGAATGTCCTCTACCCCATGGGCTTCGACGCGTTCGGGATGCCCGCGGAGAACGCCGCCATCAAGTACAAGACCAAGCCGCACGACTGGACCTGGAAGAACATCGAGTACATGACCGGCCAGCTCGGGCGCATGGGCTACAGCTACGACTGGAGGCGCCGCGTCGAGACCTGCAACCCGAACTACTACCGCTGGAATCAGTGGATCTTCCTGCAGATGTACAAGAAGGGCCTGGTCTACCGCAAGGAGGCGCCCGTCAACTGGTGCGACTCCTGCGGCACCGTCCTGGCCAACGAGCAGGTGGAGGGCGGGCACTGCTGGCGCTGCCATTCCTCCGTCGCCAAGAAAAACCTCCGGCAGTGGTTCATCAAGATCACCGACTACGCCCAGGAGCTGGTGGACGACATCGAGACGGAGCTGGACGGCTGGCCGGAGCGCGTGCGTATCATGCAGCGCAACTGGATCGGCCGCTCCGAGGGCGCGCAGCTCACCTTCCGCGTCCCCGAGCTGGACTACACCATCGAGGCCTTCACCACGCGGTTCGACACGGTGTTCGGCATCACCTTCATCGCCCTGGCGCCCGAGCACGAGCTGGTGAGGAGGATGATCGAGCGTCTGCCGGAGGACGAGGCCCGGAAGCTGAGCGATTTCGTGGCCCTGGTGGGGGCCCAGAGCGCGATCGAGCGCTCCGACGCCGGTGCGGAGAAGCTGGGCTGCAAAACCCCCTTCTGCGGCCGGCACCCCGTCACGGGGAAGCCCATCCCCATCTGGATCGCCAACTATATCCTGACGGACTACGGCACCGGAGCCATCATGGGCGTTCCCGCGCACGACCAGCGCGACTTCGACTTCTGCCGCAAGTACGGCATCGAGGTCATCCCCGTCATCCAGCCGGAGGGCGGGCGCCTGGACGGCGCGACGATGACGGCCGCTTTCGAGGACGACGGCATCGCCTGCAACTCCGGTCAGTTCGACGGCCTGCCGACGGCCCGGGCCATCCCCACGATGATCGCCTGGGGCGAGCGCGAGGGGCTCTGCAAGCGCGAGGTGAACTTCCGCCTGCGCGACTGGCTGATCTCGCGCCAGCGCTACTGGGGCACGCCTATCCCGTTCGTGCACTGCCCGCACTGCGGCGTCGTGCCCGTCCCGGAGGAACAGCTCCCCGTTCTGCTGCCCGAGGACGTCGAGGTGAAGGACGTCGGGCGCTCTCCGTTGCTGGACATGCCCGAGTGGCTGGCCACGACCTGTCCGCAGTGCGGCGCCCCCGCGACCCGGGAGGCGGACACGATGGACACGTTCTTCTGCTCGTCCTGGTACTTCAACCGCTACTGCTCGCCCGACGACACGAAGGCCCCCTTCGAGAGGGCGGACGTGGACTACTGGATGGCCGTGGACCAGTACATCGGCGGCATCGAGCACGCCTGTCTGCACCTGATCTACGCCCGGTTCTTCACGAAGTTCCTGGCGGACATCGGGATGATGAAGGTTCGGGAGCCCTTCATCAACCTGCTGACCCAGGGCATGGTGATCAAGGACGGGGCCAAGATGTCCAAGTCCCTGGGCAACGTCGTGGACCCCACGGAGATCGTCGGGAAGTACGGCGCGGACACGGTCCGGCTCTTCATCCTCTTCGCCGCGCCGCCCCAGAACGATCTGGACTGGTCGGAGAGGGGCGTAGAGGGAGCGCACCGCTTCCTGGGGCGCGTGTGGCGCTACGTCGAGGAGCACCTCGACGTCCTGAGGACTGCTGGAAGCACCGTTCCGATGAACCGGCTTCAGGACCCCGTCCTGCGGGACTTCAAGCGCAGGATTCACACGACCATCGAGGCCGTGACCCGCGACATCGACAAGGAGAAGCAGTTCAACACTGCCATCGCACGCCTGATGGAGCTGACCAACGCCCTCTACTCCTTCTCCGCCGAGGGGACGGAGGCGGACGCCCTGCGACGCGAGGCCGTGAGCGCCCTGCTGGGCTGTCTGTCCCCGTTCTCCCCCCACATCTCCGAGGAGCTCTGGGAGATGCTGGGGAACACGGACCTCATCAGCGTCGCCCCCTGGCCGGTCGCCGAGGCGGACGCCTTGGCCCAGGATGCCGTGACCGTCGTCGTGCAGATCAACGGCAAGGTCCGCGCCAAGCTGGAGCTGCCGGCCGGGCTGGACGGCCCGGACCTCGAGGCCCGGGTGATGGCCGACCCCACCGTCAGGGAACGCCTGGACGGACGGCCCGTCGTCAAGACGATCGTCGTCCCGGACAAGCTGGTCAATATCGTCGTCAAGGGCTGAGGCGCCCGGGCACTCGATATCGGCGTTTCTCCATAATCGGCACTCCATGTCCAACCTTTTCCCATGTCCCGCCTCATCGTAATCGAGGGGCACGAGGGCCAGCGTCGTCAGCTCGCGGAGCAGCTGGCGGCGCTCTCCGAAAAAGGCTTCGCCCTGGCGGGAAAGCTCGAGGCCGGCACGGCGTTCCGGGACTGGAAGGAGCTCTTTGCCTCCGCGGGCGCGCGTGGGCTGTTCGAAGCCCGGACGGTCACGGTGGCCGAGGGCGCGGAGGCGCTGGGTCCCTTTCCCGACGAGCTGGCCTCCATTCTGGAGGGCAGCCTGGAGAACGATCCGGAGGGCGGCGGGGCGGAGAGCGTCGTCGTCGCGACCTTCGCGGGGGACACCCGGAAGATTTTTTCCAGGGAGACCCTGGCGCTCAAGAGGATTCTCTTTCTCAAGGCGGAGGCGTCCGTACCGCCCTGGAAGCGAAAGGACTGGCTCCTCGGCCTGGCCCGGGAGCGCGGCTGCCGACTGAACCCCGCGGCCGCGGCCCTGTTGGGCGAATCGCTGGAGTCCCAGGAGGAGCTGCGTTCGGAGCTCGACAAGCTGTCCTTCTACGCCTCCGGCAGGGAGATCGGGGTCGACGACGTGAGGGCGCTCTCCTTCGACGAGGGGGCCAAGGCACTGCTTCAATTTCTCGACGGACTCTGTCAGGCCCGCCACGGCGAGGTGGTGCGGAGCCTGCGGCACCTCCGGTCCGATCCCTCCCCGCTGCGCCTTTTGGCCGCGCTGGGCAACCGCCTGCGGCCCGCGCTCTATCTGGCCTGTTTCCCGGAGGACGAGGCGGCGGCTTTGCGGGCCTCCGGCGGCCCCCGGGACCACGCCGTGAGGATGTCCCGACTCGCCCTCGGGAACTTCGGCGCGGAGGCGATCAAGCGCTTCATGCTGGGGGCCGCCGGCCTCTCCTGGAGGGAGAAGACCTCCGCCGCCGGGGGCTGGCCGGACTTCGAGCTCCTCCTCTGGGAACTCCTGCGCCATGCCTCCAGCAAGGGGCCGGGGCAAAAGCCGAATCGCCCCACATCCCGATACGGCAGGAGATAAATGTGCTAAAATCGAAGCGGAAGCCGCCCGCCGCGAAAGGGGGAAGGCCCGGCCACGGGCAGGCGCCCGACCATGGGTAGGCTTCCGGGTCCGCTCTCAACATCTCTTTTATCCGCTATCTGAGAAACGGAGGCGAAGGTCGATGGAAGTACGTTTTGTGCAGCGAGGGACGGAGATCGACGACAAACTGCGAAGCTACATGGAGGGCAAGGTCTCCAAGCTGGAGAAGTTCTTCAGGAAGATCCTGAACAGCCAGGTGGTCGTCAGCCTTCATAAGGGCAATTTCAACGTGGAGACGACGGCCAACGCCAATGGCGTCATCCTGCGGGCGGAGGAGAACGCCAACGACCCCCGCAGGGCTTTCGACCAGGCGCTGAAGAACTTGGAGCGCCGAATCAAGCGCCACAACGACTACCTCAAGAACAAGGGGCAGTACCAAGGCGACGCCGAGTTCTCCTTCAGCCTGGACGAAACGGTGGACGCCCCCCTCGAGGGCGCCGAGCTCCAGGACCCTGTCATCGAGAAGGTGAAGAAGATCCCCGTGCACCCCATGGACCCCAGGGAGGCCGTGATGCAGATGGACCTCGTGGGACACACCTTCTTCATGTTCCAGAACGCCGATACGGGCGACATCAACGTCGTCTACAAGCGCAAGGACGGCAACTACGGACGTTTGGAGCCCATGAAGTAGGGCTTTTCCCATTATGGCGAAACACGCAGCATACGCAAAGAGCGGCCCTCGAGGGGCCGCTCTTTTGAATGGATCCCGCTGGTCCGCCGGAAAAAATATACCGCTCGCAGGGCGCAAATATTCGTTTTAAGGGCATCGAGCCTCTCCATACTCCAGGGCGTTGAGGGAAACTGGGAAGACATATGACAGTACAAAAAGCCCCGAACATGAGACTTTGCCTTGTGTCAGGGGCTTAAAATTTCATTCTGAACGCCTAACAAATGAGCATTTAATTTTTAGGGAAGCGCTGAAGATTTTTGCCTCTTTTGCCCAGAGATGTTTTGCATATTGATCCTTGGCAAAGCGTGCGTTCTTGTCTCAAGTCAGCGCTTCCCCGGATATCAGACCAGGACCTTGCCGTCCCTCACCAGGACCCGTCCGTCCAGAGACAGCTCGGGCCTCGTGATGATCCCGTCCACATGGATCCCCGCGGCAACGGTCCCTCCAAAGGTATCGTTGCTCCCCAGGGCGATATGGACCGTCCCGTAGATCTTCTCGTCCTCCAGGATCACCCCGGTCACCCGCGCCTTGTCGTTGGTGCCGATCCCGAGCTCGGCCAGGTTTCTGGCCGCGGGGTTCCCGCCCAGCATCGCCATCAGCCGTTCGGCGTCCGCACCCTCCGCCCGGACCATGAGTCCCTTTTCAAACGTCAGTTTGAGAGGTTCCCTGAGGATGCCCAGCCCGGCAAAGGAACCGTCGATGACGGCCTCCCCTTCCGCCGTCCCCTCGATGGGAGCGATGTAGGCCTCCCCCGTCGGAAGGTTGCCCGACTCCCCTTTGTCCCGGTAAATTCCTCCGCTGACGATCCCTCTGCGCCCCTCGAGGGACATCGTCAGTACGCGCCCTCCCGAACGCAGCTCGGCGGTTCCGGCCGCATCGAGGCAGGCCGCCACCTTTCGCGTCAGCTCCATGACCACGTTGTAGTCCGCCGTGACCGGGCCGTTGAAGAACATGTCCTCCGTAATCTTCGGCATGGTCGCCACGCGGGCTCCCGCCTTGCAGGCGCTCTTCCTGGCCTGAGTGTGGGTCAGGGAGGTCGCCGTGGCCGCGACCACCACATCGGAGGCCGCCATGGCCCCGGATACGACGGGGAACGGCTCCTCTCCGTTCCGGCTCAGCACCGGCATCCTCAGAGCCACGGCCTGCGCCCCCAACGCGACGCCAGCCTCAAAAAGGCTCTCCCCTATCCGCAGTGTGGTCTCGTCATAGAGGACCAGCAAGGTCTCTCCGGGGTTCAGCCCCATGTTCTCCCTCAAGAGCTGCCTGGAAACCTCCGTCAACTCCATCAAAACGGCCTCCTTCGAATGATGCCGGGGCTTATCCGATGAGTTCCCGGACGACGCGGGCGGCCATTCCCCGCCCCGAGACCGCGGGCGCCCCGGCGACCGCCCCCGCCGCCCTCCTCATGGACTCGGAATAACCGATGCAGTCCAGGATCAGAAGCTCCGCCCCCCATTCCCCGAGTTCGCGCGACGCCCTCTCGACGGCCGCCTCCGCATCGACATACGGCGAGGCGGGGACGGACTTCACGGCCCCTCCAAGCTGACGCCACCGATCCTCGGATTGAGGAACCTGATCCGCCGAGGGGGTGAGGATGCCCAGCCGTTTCCCCTCCGCCACCGCACGGACGACATGGAACAGGACCCTCTGAGGCCGAACCAGCAGGCCGCCCTCCGGGAACTCGGGGAACTCTCCGGTGCAGAGCAGGAGCACCAGGGGAACCCCCGCGTCGAAGTGCTCCTTTATTTTCGCGGCGACCCTCGGCGTGATGCGGCGCTCGGCGACCTGAACGGACGATCCGTCCGCCAGCCGCGTCACCAGGACATAATCGCCGCGCTGCGGCGCCAGGCCGGCAATTTCCGCGCGCGACAGCCCGTCGAGGGCCCCAGCCTCCCGTACCGTCACGTCCCCCAGAATCGCGGAGAGCTCCGGGATCACATCCGTGCGCGGGGTCTGGCCGATCGTCACCGTCCCGACAACGTGTTTCATCGAATCCGACCTCCTTTGAATCCATCCACCCGTCCCGGCACGTCCCCGGGAAGGTCAGATCTTTTTTCCCGGGGTCTGCAGGTGGTTCATAGGTCCGTACAGGCCGAGGATCCGCTCGAACTCCTCAGGGTCGTAGAAACGCAGCTTCCCCTCCCCGAAGACCTTGCCGACCTCGATGACGAATCGCACCGTCGACTCGATGTCCGAGACCTGAGAGGCGCCCGTGGCACACCCCGGGACCGCGGTCTCCGCCGTCAGGGCCACGCCCACGACCGGAGCGCGGGTTGCCGTGCAGGGCTGCAGGATGCTGTTCAGGTGATAGAGCTCGTTGCCGTAGGGGGTGATGTCCTGGGTCGTAATCGGGAAGACCTGCGGCATCCTGCCCGTGACATAACTCATGATATCGAGCAGGTCCTCGCTGACCCGCAGGATGTAGCCCTCCTTGACCGTGGGGGAGATCGCGAAACCGCGGTGGTTGACAACCCGGTTGCCCCGGGTCGTATCGATCGAGAGCACCGCGTCGAGGTCCGGATTCATCTCCTCCGCGTTGGCGATCTGCATGTTGATGGGAGAATCCATGAAGGGGACGGGGTCGTGCGGACGCGTGGGCGCATCGGGACAGATATGGGTGGAGACGAAGACATCCCCATCCAGAACATCCCCCAGCTTCGCCATCCTCCCCAGCTTCAGGGCCACCGCAACGGCGGCCACGGCCCCATCCGCGTCGGATACCAGGCCCACCTTCTCCGGACGGGCTCCGATCCCGCCCAGGCGTCCAACGATCCCCAGGGTCGGGGCCGTACCGCCGCCGTGCTTCCCCTTCTTACCATGAAACCAGACCTTGACGAAATCCGTATGTCCCTTGGGCCCCTCGACCGTCCTGACCTCGATCGTCCGGGCCTCACACCCCACATCGATCAGGGCGTTCCGCACGGCCTCCCCGGACGCCGAAGGGCTGTCCAGCAGCTCATAAGACTCCATCACATATTTTATGGACATCGTCCGCCTCCATTGGATAAGTTATAAAATGGGCTTCCCCACCATGGGCTCGACGGCGCGCAGCAGTTCCCCGCACCGCATGCCCTCGCCCAGAATCAGCCGCTCCGCGGGGACATGAATGACGAACACGCGGTCCCCCTCGCACAGTTCCGCAGTCGTTACGGGCAGGCCGGAGTCCTCGCGCAGCGTCATGATCAGGTCCGGAAATGTCCCAAGGCGTTTTCCGCAAAGCTCCAGGGTCATGTACTCGTTCCAGAATGTCATCTCACAAGGCCCAAGGAGTACCCGGCCGACGTCGAACCCTCCGCGGGTCTCCAAAACGATCTCGGAGACCTCGGAACGAAGGACCACCGAGCCGCCGAGAAAATCGACTATCGAGCGGACAACGACCTCTCCTCCCCCCGACTGCGAATCCAGCATGCGCATGCCCAATGCAATAGCCTGCCTCAGGGCCCCCGGTGCTCCGAATTTTCCGGCGTAAGAAGCCTTGACGGGGTTACGGGCTACAGCCACGAGCCCGCCGGCCCGATCAGCCGCATGGCGTACCACGGAGGCGGCAAGCTCGATTCCCCCCGAGACGAAGACCTCGAGATACAGGCCCTTCTCCGGATCCCCTCCCACGGCGGCCTGACGGGACACGTAATGGGGATCCCGATGCAGCCCCATCGACCCCATAACTCCCGTAGGGTGGGCCCTGCCGTTGCACGGAGCATCCACAACGGGAAGCCCCATCAGTGCCGCGGAGATCCAACCGTTCGTTATGGAGCTTCCACCGCATTCGTTTGGGATGAATCCGCCAAGCTGCGGGCAGCCATTCTCCGACAGCAGCTCCATGGCCCGGACATAATCCTTCGGAAGAGCCTGGGCCTCCTTCGAAGCGGGAGCCCCGACCGCAGAACCCGTAACCAAAGTCGCATCCGGCTCCACATCGCCCACGTCCAAAAGACGTACTTCCCCCAAGGACAGAGCCGCCTCCGCATTTATCCGCCCCCTCTGCAGGCTTCCTCCACCGCCGCCGCCCAAAACCGCACCGCCCAACAACGCGGCCTCTGCCGTCTCCCGCGAAAGAACTGTAGCGGACATCATTCACACCTCATCGACCAAGACAGAGTGAAGCACTCCCCGGCTCCAAGCCAACAGGGCTCCCGCCGTAAAATTCGCATTTGTCTACCCTCCGAAGCTCCGGACCAGGGCATTGATAAAACCATAAATTCCATCTCCCGCAACAAACCCCCCGCCATAGATCTCGAGCTCCGATTTGAATTTTCTCTCCAGGGGCCACCGGATCAGCAACGCAACGAGCAGGCCCACACCGTATACGGGATTGTTGATCAGGAGTCCGGTGGCAAACAGGATTCCCAACGCTCTCCCGGCGCCTCCGAGGAACTGCAGCAAACCACCAAAAAACGCGGCGCAAAGCAGCTGCCTGAGAATGTCCTCGCTGAGCCCCGCCTTGATGGTCGCGGCGAACACCTTGCTTACGGGAGGGATCATGTTCATGCGGAAATGCAGATTCATCAGGAGCCCCGTGACCACAAGAGCGATGACTCCACCCAAGAGCTCCGCGATCATCTGCTGCCGACGGCCATCCATCTCGTAAAGCGGATCGGCCCCACGCCCCCGTACGATCCACCCCGTCTTGAGGTCATAGCCCATATCCGCAAAGCAGGGGCCGGTACTGGCAACATAGCCGGTCAGCAAGGCCAGGGCATGAGGCGGAAACCCCATGAAAATCCCCAGGCTCAAAAAGATGATCGAGACGGCGAAGCCCGGGAACCATCCGGAGTGCATGGCGGAGAGCCCTACAAGCACCGGGGCCACAGAGGCCGAGAAGGCGCACCATACAATCCAGAGGACGAGTTTTTCCGGCGACATTTCGCCCCAAAGGCCTCCCAGCACCGCTAAGAGCACGGCGCCCACGGCAAAAAGAAGGATGTGAAGCACCAGGGTCCGCTTCAGGGCCACAGGAGAAACCGAGTATGTCTCCTCAGGATCGGGGCGCTTGCCGCCTCGGGGGCTGGCGAAGATGATCCGCAGGGCCTGAACAAGGGAAACGAGCCCGGCTCCAATCATGAAACCATGGGGAATGTAGGTTTTTCCCAGATCTGCAGGGAGGCTGTCCATGCCGAAGAACGGTGCGGCAGATTCCAGGAAGGGCGCGAGGTGGGAAAAATATCCTCGCACGATCAGTCCGAGCGCCAGGGCGATCATTGCGAAAACATTGGCGATGAAGGCGATGCCGATGCCGGCCATAGGCAGCCCCTTGATCCCCAGGGAGGGAAAGGAAAAGAGCTGACTGCTGCCCAGAGCTCCAAGGAGGATTCCAAACAGGAGGCTGCGCCCTTTTTTTCCTCCCTCGTCCCCGGCGATCAGGGCTTGGGCCGTCGCGATGCCGGGAGGCCAGGATCCCGTCGCCGGGAAGAGCTCGGAGTCGAAGGTCCGATAGACCAGATGCATCCCTATCAAAGTCGCGATACCCGAGCCCAGCAGCATGGGGTACAGAAGCTTGAGGTCCCCGTAGGAGCAAAAGATGGAGACCGCAAGCAACGTGCAGTTCGCCGCGGCGAACCCTGCCGCGGAGGTCATGGTCTGCACGAGGTTCTGACGATCCAGAGAACGAAATTTTCTCATCCCTTCCATAGGGATCCGGGCCAGCATCATGGCGATCAGAGCGCCAATGATCGAGGTATTCGGCGTAAAACCGATCCTGGAGATGATCTGCATGCAGATTATCGCCGAGGCCGCCGAAACGAGAACGCTCAGAATAAATGTGTTTCCCTCCAATGTCTTGATGTGTGGGCTCCCCTTGATCCTGTTTTCCACGACACTATCTCCTTTCTCTCCCCAGACTCCAATTCAGGGGTTTCCGCGAATATGGATCGAGCGGCCCCAGGCTACAGGACAGCGTGACAGAGCACACGCTTCTTCCCCTCGTTTCGGTATGGAGGCGGAGCGAGACAACGGGATTCCGCATGAGGGCACCGCGTGCGGAAAGCACAACCCGATGGGGGGGAAAGTGGACTCGGAATCTCTCCGCGGATGGGCGCACGCAGCAGAGCCCTGCCGAGTTCCGGGACGGAATTCAACAAAGCCCGCGTGTAAGGATGAGAGGGATGGTCGACTACATCCGCCACCGGACCTTCTTCGACGATACGCCCCAGATACAGGACGGCGATGTCGTCGGCAAAGTGGCTTATCGTCTTCAGATCGTGCGTGATGAAGAGATAGGTCAAGTTGAAGCTGCGCTGCAGATCCATGAAGAGATTCAGAATCTGCGCCTGCACCGAGACGTCCAAGGCGCTCGTTGGTTCGTCGAGAATCAGAAGTTCCGGGCGAAGAACCAGCGCCCGTGCCACGGCGACACGTTGTTTCTGCCCTCCGGACAGCTCATGAGGATACTTGTGCAGGACGTCGTTCCTCAGCCCTACGGCATCCAGCATGGCGCACACCTTTTCCGTCCGCTCCCGTGCCGTTTCACCGCGAAGCATCAATCCCTCGGATATCTGGAACCGTACCGTCTTACGGGGATCCAGAGAGGTCTCAGGATCCTGAAAGACCATCTGGACCGAACGGTGTCCCCTTTTTTCCCTGTGTACGGGGATCCCCTTAATGAGGATCTCCCCCCCGGTCGGGGGATAAACGCCCGCAATGAGATTCGCTATCGTCGATTTGCCGCTGCCGCTCTCCCCGACGAACCCAAACACGCTGCCCTGACGAATGGAGAAGTCAACCCCTCTAACGGCATGCAGCCATCGGGGCGGAGCGAAAAAGAAACGCTCCCCGACCTGGAATTTTTTTGACAGGCTCCGAACCTCCAACAGGCTCATCGCGGCCTTCCTCCCTCTGCATAAAGCCAGCAACAAACGGTTCTATCCGCATGGCGCACGGCCTCCGGCGCCTGTAACGCACACCTCTCCTGCACTTGAGGGCACCGCGGGGAGAAACGGCACCCCTTGGGGGGGTCGATCAAACTGGGAATCGTCCCGGGTATGGAGGCCAGGGGTTTCTTGCGCTCTCCGGGCAGAAGACGAGGCAGGGAGTCGATCAGGCCCCTGGTATAGGGATGCAGAGGGGTACGGAACAGGGTCTCGCTCGGCCCGATCTCCATCACGGCCCCGGCATACATCACCATCACGCGGTGCGCGATCTGAGAGACGACGCTCAAGTCGTGCGAGATAAAGATCAGGGAAGTACCGAAACGCTCCTGGAGCTCCCGGAACAGATGCAGGATCTGGGCCTGGTTAGTCACATCCAGAGCTGTCGTCGGCTCGTCGGCAATCAGAAGGTCCGGCTCGCACAGCATGGCCATGGCGATCATGACCCTCTGGCGCATTCCGCCGCTGTACTCGAACGGATAGCGCCTCATCAGCCTCTCGGGCTCGGGGACAGCCAGACGCTCCATCATGGACAGAACACGCTTTTCGGCCTCGCGCCGCCCCAAATCGAGATGTTCCGTAAGCACCTCGGTCAACTGCTTCCCGATTCTCAAGGAGGGGTTGAGGGAGTTCAGTGGATTCTGAAAAACCATGGACACGTCCCTGCCCCGCAGAGGGGAAAGGTCCTCCATGCGGGCCCCTTTAAAGCTGAGGGTCCCCTCCTTCCGCCCCCGTATAAGCCCCATCATCGAAAGCATCGTCACGCTTTTGCCGCTGCCGCTCTCCCCAACGACCCCCAGCGATTCTCCGGCCCGGAGTTCAAAGGACACGTTCTCGCAGGCATGGAGCTCCCCATAAGGCAATCGGAGCCGGACGGAAAAGCCATCGACCGCCAGAAGGGGCGCCGAGCCCAAGGGCACGGTATCGGACATCAGAAGTCCCTTCTCCTCTCCTCAAAATACTCTCGAACCTCACGAAGCAGGCCGGGGTCATCGAAAAGGTCGAATGCCGTCAGGGCCAGCGCCTTTGTAGCCCGGAGCATCGCTTCGTACCCATACTCGGAGCTCGCCGCCGCTGCAAACTCCCTGGAGTGCGTCGGGATCGAGGCGCCGGCGGTGATATTGATGTATCCCTGAATTCCAGGAACCCTATGAGTCACGATGCCGACATCCGTAGACCCAACACCCTGTCCGTAGGTCCTCATGGTGGTCTTTTCTCCGACCCGGGCATAATTCGCATCCAGGGTACGGGCGAGGGGTACGTTGACGTAAACCTCCGGCTGAGGCGGCTCGGCCTGCGTGACCTTCACCGTACACCCGGTCGACCGGGCAGATCCCTCCGCGACGGCGGCAAGTCTCGTCTCAAGCTCGAGGACCTCCTCCATACGCAGGGCACGAATCCCCATCTCGGCCTTCGTATAGTCCGGAATCGTATTGAAGGACTGCCCCCCGTTCAGGATGATGCCGTGCACCCGGGTACGCTCCGTCATCTGCTGGCGCATCAACGCGATGCCGTTAAAGAAGGAGAGCATGGCATCCAGGGCGTTGACCCCCTTGTGTGGGGCGGCGGCGGCATGGGCCGCTTTTCCGAAGAACTCGACGAAAAGACGCTTGATCGCAAAAGAGATGTCATATCCGGTGCTGGTGCTCGCGGGATGGATGATCATGGCCGCATCCAGCCCGTTGAAGACCCCGGCCCCGTCAAGCAGGACTTTGCCCCCTCCATGTTCCTCCGCAGGGCACCCCAGGAAGAGGATCGTTCCCTCGCGGCCTTCAAGACACCCGCTCTCCTTGATGGCCACCGCCGCGCCAGCCGATATGGTCCCGATCATGTTATGTCCACAGGCATGCCCAACCTCGGGAAGAGCGTCGTACTCGCCCATCAGACCAATATGGGGACGCCCGCGGCCATACCGCGCCACGAAGGCTGTCTCCATGCCGGCCATCCCCCACTCCACCTCGAATCCGGCCTTTTCCAGATAATCAGCCAGAGCCCTTGACGAGCGTACCTCCTGGAACGCAGTTTCCTCATAAGAGAATATCGCCCTCGCCAGGCTCTTCAGAGAATCGGAACGAGCATCGACTACAGCTGCAATCTTGTCTTTCACGGCGTAAAACTCCTCTCATCCGGGACAATAGGGCCCCAGGCCCCCTATCGAATACGCAGGCGCGGGTCCAGGACGTCGCGCAACCCATCACCCAACAGGTTGAACCCCAGGCAGGTCACCAGAATGGCCAGCCCCGGAAGGACCGCCAGGTAAGAGGCCTGGTCCATATAAGGCATCGCCTCGCTGAGCATACTTCCCCACGACGGGACGGGCGGCTGGATTCCCAGTCCCAGGAAGCTCAGCGTCGCCTCGCTGATGATGGCCCCAGCAAAGCTGAGAGAGGCATAGATGATGATGGGCGGCAGGACGTTCACCAAAACGTGGCGGGCCAATATCCAGAGATGGGAGGCTCCCATGATGCGGACCCCGGTTATGAAGTCCTCGTTCTTGACGTTGAGCACGGCCCCTCTGACGACCCGAGCGAAGCTGGGGACCATAACCAGCCCGATCGCAAGCATCGCGTTGAAGAGCCCCGCCCCCAAAGCAGCCATCATGGCAATGGCCAGGAGGATATACGGAAAGGCCAGCAGAGCGTCCATCAGACGCATCAAAAGGGCGTCAAAAAATCCGCCGAAGTACCCGGAAATCAACCCCAGGAGCGTGCCGAGACAAGCCCCAATGGAGACGGCGACCATCCCGACCATCAGGGACACCTGCGAGCCATATATCAATCGCGTCAGAACGTCCCTCCCCATGTCATCGGTACCCAGGCAATGTCCTTCGGTACCCGGTTCTGCCAGCATGGCGCCAAAATCCATCTCATCGAAGTCATAGGGGGCAATCCTGGAGGCGAAACAGGCCAGGCCGATGTTTAGAACTACGATCAACAATCCGGCCATCCCCTGCTTGCTGCGCAGAAAACGCCTCACAAAAGACAGTTGTTCCGACATTTCAGGCGCCTCCAAACGACTTTCGGATTTTGGGATTCACCAAAGCGTAGAGCAGATCCACGAAAAAATTGACGAAAAGATACAGGATTGCGATAACCAGAACTTCCCCCTGTACAAGCAGGAAATCACGTCTCATGATTGCATCGACCATCAGCTTACCGAGTCCCGGAAGAGCAAAGATGGATTCGGTGAGGACCGCTCCGGCCAGAAGATGTCCCAACTGCAGCCCCGAAATGGTAACGACGGGGATGAGTGCATTGCGCAAAGCGTGACGTTCCCAAATAAGCCGAGGCCGCAGGCCCTTCGCATACGCAGTCCGTATATAATCCTGCTTCAGGACTTCCAGCATGCTAGATCGGGTAAAGCGGGCGATCGTCCCCACGGATTGGAAGGCCAGGGCGCACGAGGGCAGGACGAAATGACTGACGACGTCCCAAAGTCCCTTGTCCCAGCTTCCCAATCCAACCGATGGAAGCCATCCTAAATTAAGGACGAAGACGACAATCATCAACATGCCAACCCAGAAGATGGGAACCGACACACCCAGGAGCGCCAGGACCGTAATGCACAGATCCCAGAAGCCGTTATGGTGCATCGAGGCGAAAATACCCAGAGGGACCCCCAGGAGGATCGCAAGGGACAGGGCGCTCAGGCTGAGGGCCAGCGTCGTAGGCAGGCGCTCCCCAATCAGTGTGAGGACATCCGCCCTATAGATCAAAGAGCGCCCCAGATCCCCATGGGCCACATTTCGCAGATAGGTCAGGAATTGAACGGGCAACGGCCTGTTCAGCCCCAGCTCCTCCCTGAAAACAGCGATATCCGCAGGACTGGCCTCGGGCCCCAAAAGGGTCAGGGCAGGATCCCCCGGAATCAATTTCATCAGAGAGAAGATGACGAGCATGACAAAAAAGAGTGTGGGGATCATCTGAAGGAAGCGCTTGAAGGCAAAACGTCCCAAGATGCATGCCTCCTCTCTGGGGGTCCTCCCCTTTTGACTCGTGAAAGCTCCGAAACATTCGCCCTCTTCCAGCCCTCACTCCATAAATGAAAACGAACGGCCTCAAAATCGAAGGGGTCGATAACTCCATCCCCGAGGCCGCTCGTCCATTCAACTGCAAAGTCCGATCGGAATGAATATCGGGTCAGGAACCGGGGGCCAGGTAAGAGCTGAAGTCCGGCCCAAAAAGGCGTACGCTTCCCTGGGGCGTCGGATGAAAATCGGTAAGCCGCTTATCCACCCCGTTCATCGCATACATGTGATAGAGCGGGAAATAGTAGCGATCCTTCATGACCAGC
Source organism: uncultured Fretibacterium sp. (assembly GCF_963548695.1). NCBI lineage: Bacteria > Thermotogati > Synergistota > Synergistia > Synergistales > Aminobacteriaceae > Fretibacterium > uncultured Fretibacterium sp. The sequence goes on along the minus strand of NZ_CAUUWA010000012.1, from coordinate 29,332 downwards.
TCCTCGGCCTGGCGATAGTATCCAGTGCGGGTCTTCTGGTCACCGACGCTCGCCCCAAGGGCAATCAGCTTGTCCACCTCGGGGTTGTTGTAGCCACCTCCGTTGCCGTAGCTGCCTTTTTTCTCGGAGTGAAACATATAGTAGATGTAGAAAAACGGATCAGGATACCACGTCCATCCTATGGCGTAGATGTCCGCCTCGGCCTTGGAGGCCACACCCATGAAGCTCCCCCACTCCAGGCTCTGCACCTCAACCTCCACGCCCACCTTCTTCAACATGGCCTGAGCTATGACCGCGGCCTTTTTACGGCGTTCATCCTCGGATGTCGTGATGCGCAGCTTCAACTCACCCGGTTTCTTACCCAACTCCACAAGGAGCTCCCGGGCCCGTTGAGGATCGTAGGTCGTGTAAAATGAACGGACCTCCGGATTATAGCCCCAGCTTCCGGGAGGGATAGGACCATAGGCCGCCTCTCCGGACTCGTTGGGGAAAAGGGCCTTGGCTATCTGAGCCACATCCACCGCTCGGAAAAAAAGCTCCCGAACCTTTGGGTCCGTCGTCGGCCCCCGAGTGGCGTTCATGTAAAACGCATAGACGTTACAGGGTTCTCCTTTGACGACACGATACCCGGCGCTTTCTGCGATCTTCTTGACGTCCTGGTCCATTACCTCTCGGGTAATGTGAACCTGCCCGCTCAAAAGCGCGGTAGTCATGGCCGTCTTGTTGACGATGTAGCGGTATGTGACCTTCAGGGGATGGGGCAGCGCCTCCTTATTCCAATAGTCGTCGCAGCGCTCGAAGGTCATGTGCGAGTCCTTCACCCACTCCGTCATCCTATAGGGCCCTGTCCCAACGGGGTGCTGGCCGAAATCGCTCCCCCACTTCTCGGCATCCTCTTTGGGAATCACGGCGCTGCCGACATCCGTCAGGACGGCCAAAAGCGCCGCAAAAGGCTGGTTCAACACAAGCTTTGCCGTATCGGGGGCAAGGACCTCTACGTGATCCAGCATAAAAAGCCGCTTCATTGGAGATATTTTCAAGGTCCGCTCAAAGCTGTACTTGACATCGTCAGCCGTCATCTCTCGCCCCGGCTGATTTTCCGTTTTATGGAAACGGACTCCTTTTTTCAGACGGAACGTCCACTCCCTGAGGTCATCGGTATGGGACCAGGACTCCGCAAGGTACGGGATGATATTCTTATACTCCGCGTCATAGGCGACCAGCGTCTCGTAGACATTGATCATGGTCTGAGAGGATGCCGCATCCTGATACATCGCAGGATCCATCGTCGTCGTGTTCTGATCCGTCCCGACGACAATTTCCTCCCCTCTCGACGATTCACCGGCAGCACTTCCCGCAAACGCCGCCCCCACTCCCAAAATACAGATCAAAAGAAACAAGCGCCATCTCTTCAAAGCCTCCACCCTCCATTCGGTCGTTGTCCCCTTGCCTACTGCACCACTATTCTATTTCACCCTAGAAAAATGGTAAAACGACGCTAGATTAATTTTACATCAAAATCATGCAACGAAAGCAGGAAAAAGACCTCGACGGTAGCACAAAGACAAGCCTCAATCATTGTTCCCCAAGCACAATGCAAGGGAATTACGGTCCTACCCGGAGGATATGTCTCGAAAAACAAACTTCTTGCTTCAACGGAACCTCGAAGCGATACGCTATAATACCCGGCGAGGGTAGATTTCGCGCATGGTCTCGGGTGGCCGGCTTCGGAAGGCGGGGCCATGCGATTCTTACCAGGGGGGTCGGGTTCTTGAGTTCCACTGACAAAAAATATCTCGTGGGAGCCGAGGTTTGGACGGGCACGGGACGACGTCTGAAGAAGGGCATCATCGTCCTGGAGGGCGGCCGCATCGCCCAGGTGGGGGAGGACGTCCCCGTTCCGGCGGGGGCCGACGTCGCCGATCTCGAGGGGTGCCTCGTCACCCCGGGGCTGATCGACGCCCACGTCCACATGGGGACCTACAACGAGGGGTTCCCCGAGGACATGCAGGACGCCAACGACATGGTGGAGCCCGTGTTGCCCCAGCTTCGTATTCTCGACGCCCTCTACCCCGGGGACACGTCCTTTTCCGACGCCCTCTCGGGCGGCGTGACCTGCGTGCAGTCGTTGCCGGGGAGCGGCAACGTCATCGGCGGCCAGGGCATCGTGGTCAAGACGAAGCCCGACATCGTGGAGAGGATGGCGGTCCTGCCGTGCTCCGCGATGAAGGCTGCCTTGGGGGAGAACCCGGTGCGCGTCTACAATTCCAAGGGTAAGCTGCCGAACACCCGCATGGGGAACGCCTGGCTGATGCGCAACGCCTTTGTGAGGGCGCGGAACTACGGGGCGAAGCGCGACGCCGCGGCAAAGAAGGGGGAGCCCTTCGACCGCGACCTTGGGCTAGAGGCGCTTCTCTCCGTTCTGGACGGGACGATGCCGTTCCGGGTGCACTGCCATCGTCTGGACGACATCCAGACGGCGGTCCGCATCGCCGAGGAGTTTTCCTTGCGCTACACCATCGAGCACTGCACAGAGGGACACCTCATCGCGCCCTGGCTGGCGGAGAAGAAGGTCTTTGCCGCCGTGGGGCCGACGCTCTCGTCGAAACCCAAGATCGAGCTCCGCAACAAGTCCTGGGATACGCCCGTGATGCTCTGGAGGGCCGGGGTCCACCTCTGCATCATCACGGACCACCCGGTCATTCCCATCGAGCACCAGATCGTCTGCGCCTCTCTGGCGGTGAAGGCGGGGCTGCCCCCGGACGAGGCGCTGAGGGCGGTGACCCTGTATGCCGCCGAGCATCTGGGGCTGGAGAAGCGGATGGGGTCCATCGAGCCCGGCAAGGACGCCGACCTGGCGGTCTGGGATGGGGACCCTCTGGACGCCCGGACGCACGTCGTCAGGACCTTCATCGACGGCGCGGAGGTCTACAGCCGCTGAGGCGGGGAGCCCCAAAAATTTCTCGTTTCAAGAAACCTCATTTCAAGAGATTGTCATTTCGAGAGATGGATCAGCAGCGCCAGGGAAAGGCGCAGGAAGGGGAACCCGCTCAGGCTTCCCGGGGGCAGGAGGGATTCGATCTTCCCAAGGCGGTAGCGAAGGGTATTGCGATGAAGGTGCAGCGTCCTGGCGGCCTCCTTATGATTGCGATCGCACAGGATAAAGGCATGGAGCGTATTTATCAATTCGGCATCGTGCCGGGAATCGTAATCCATAAGCGGGGCAAGCAGACGCAGCGCGGAACGATACACCCCTTCGGGGGCACGGTTCCGCAGCAGGGGGACAAAGAGCTCCATGTCCTCGAACGCATGGAGCCCCTCGTCGAGGCCGAGAAGCCCGAACAGGCCCAAGACCCACTGCGCCTCCTCATAAGACTTCCTGAAGTCCTTGAGCCGATGGAATCCCCCCATGGCAATGCGGGCCCCTCCCGCCAGGAGGGAAAGGGAATCGGAGAGCGCCTCCGAAACCTCATCGGCACGGGACATCAGAACGATGGTCTCGGATGAGGTCCGGACCGCGGCAAAAAGGCCGGCCCCGCGCATCAGGGATCTGAGCGCGCTCACCCCCATATCGGCCCTTGCGTCCCGCAAGGCGATGAGAACCACCCGGACCTGAGTGTCCAGGGGAAAGCCCGCCTTCTCGAAGTGGAGGAGCGAGCGCATGGGGAAGTCCCCGAACAGGGCCTCCTCGAGGCAGTCGTCCAAAACGCCGCCAAACGGGGGGTCCTCCCGCTCATCCTCCAGGATCGCCTCCATGGCGGCACGAATGGCATGGGAATAGCGAAGCTCCGAGGGCAGCAGGACGATCGGAAAGTCGTTCTCGTCCGCATACGCATAGAATTCGTCCGGCAGCCTGTCCAGAAAACGCCCCAGCTTGACCCCCAGCCCGGCCGCCCCGTTCCGGACCAGGCTGCGCAGAAAATCCATGAAGGCGGCCTCCTCCCCATGCAGGGCATATGCCGTGGTGAGGAAGAACACGTCGGGGCTCACCCAGAAGCGGATGTCCGGGACCTCGGCAATATCGATATAGCGTACCCGCCGATCTTCGCCCTTCATACCCGCGGCACAGACCGACCCCTCAAAAACGGGAAGCGACAATATTTTCTCGATCGTAACCATGGACGAACCCCTCTTGGCATGATGCCCGACCCCGTGCAAAACTCCGACCCCTCACAGCACCCGCTTGAGGTAAATCTTGTCGAGGAGCCACACGCCGTCCTCGACGATCGGACGGCTGTAGTGCTCTGTGAAGTAGTTCTTCAGCGTGTGGGAGATCTCGAAGCCGCAGGACGCGTAGAACGCGGCGGTGCGTCCGCCGGTTCCGACCTGCAGGACGCCTTGGCCCCTGTACCGATCGAGGACGTGGAGGATCAGCGCCCTGCCGTAGCCACGTCCCCGATGCTCCGGGACGATCGCGATGTTCTGGAGCTCGTAGAGCCCCTCTCTCTCCTTTGTCACGACGCACACACCCTTGAGCCCGCCGTCGTAAAGGGCGATCATCTCGCCTCGGTCCAGATAGCGAGCGATCATCGCCTCCTCCTCGTCCGCCAGGAGGAGCAGGTCGAGAAAACGCTCCCTTTCGGACGCGACCGTTCGGAATTCCACAGCCCTTCACCTTCGTCCCCGCATTTTCGGCCCCTCAGTCCCGCTGCCCGTAGCTCTTGAACTTCTCCAACACGACCTCCATATCCGCCTCCGAAAGCAGGACCGGCTTGCCCATACTGCGGGCCCGGCAGTAGAGCTCGCAGACGAACTCGATCTCCTCGGCCGTGTTGAAGGCGTAGCGGATGTCGGGCCCCGCCGCGGAGGCCCCGCTCAGGGGATAGGACCCCGGAAAGGTTCGGGGTGCCCGAAGGTCCCGCGTGTCCGACGCCGTATAGAGGGGGTCGGGCCCGCTGCGGCTGCTGTCCCGGCCTTGTAGCGCGTCCCCCACTCCAGCATCGCCTCCAGCACCGGCCGCAGGCTGCGCCCGGTCTCCGTCAGCGCGTATTCCACCCGCGGCGGCACCTCCGCGTAGGCGGTACGGGTCAGCAGCCCCGCCTCCTCCATCTGGCGCAGGTTGGCCGTCAGCACCTTCTGGCTGACGCCGCCCAGCAGCTTCTTCAATTCGCCGAAACGCTTGACGCCGTCCAACAGATCCCAGAGGATCAGTACCTTCCAGCGGTTGGAGATCAGCGTCAAAGTCGTCTCGATCGGGCAGTCCGGCATGTCCTTTTTCATCTCAAACCACCTGTTCGCACAATGGTATCTTTTCGGCGCCTACAGAACAATAATGTGCCTGCTTTACACGGGATACTTGATGGGCTATTGTAATGCAGAGGGACGGCAGGGACAAGCCCCCTGCCTCAAAGGATGCGGAAGGGCGGTGGTGTCGTGGAACGGATTGAGGGTCGGATCGAGGACCAGGCCGGGAGGCTGGAGTACCTGCTTCACTTTCTGAGGGATGAAAACCCGCGTTGCAGCGGCATGGAGCTCCCGGACGATGAGGAGGGCCGCCGGCGGCTCCTGCGGGCCCTGATGAACGTCCGTCCCCCCTGGCCCATCGGCGGGGACTTCCTAGAGGTGCAGGACGCCTACCTTCAAGAGGAGGCGCGGAGGAAGGGAATCGTGGACGCGGAGGCGCTGCCCGTCGCGGCGGAGGAGCCCGGCGCCTCCTTCCTCTCGGTGTGGAGGGGCGACATCACGACGCTGAGGGCGGACGCCGTCGTCAATGCCGCGAACGCCTCCCTGCTGGGGTGTTTCGTGCCCGGCCACGGGTGCATCGACAACGTCATCCACACCTACGCCGGGGTCCAGCTCCGCCTCGAGTGCGACACCCTCATGAGGCGGCAGGGTCACGAGGAGCCGACGGGCGGCGCGAAGATCACGGGGGCCTACAACCTGCCCAGCCGCCACGTCGTCCACACGGTGGGACCGATCGTCGCCGACCGCCCGACGCGGAGGGACCGCTCCCTGCTCGCCGACTGCTATCGCTCCTGCCTGGAGCTTGCGCGCTCGCACCGGCTTGTCAGCATCGCGTTCTGCTGCATCTCCACGGGAGAGTTCCGTTTTCCGCAGCAGGAGGCCGCGGAGATCGCGGTGGAGACCGTCAGGGGGTTCCTGCGGGAACATGGGGCGGGGATGAGGGTTATTTTCGATGTGTTCAAGGAGAGCGACCATGATATCTACCGGCGCCTGCTTGGATGCGATTGAGAGGCTGAGGCGCGGGATCGCGGAGGCGGACGCCGTCGTGGTGGGAGCGGGGTCGGGCCTGTCGACGGCCTCCGGCCTGACCTATTCCGGGGAGCGGTTCGAGAAAAACTTCGCCGACTTCATCGGCAGGTACGGCTATCGCGACATGTACACGGCCGGCTTCTACCCCTACCCCACGCCGGAGGAGTTCTGGGCCTACTGGAGCCGCCACATCCACCTCAACCGCTACGCCCAGGACGCCGGGCCGGCCTACCGCAGGCTGCGGAACCTGATGGGCGGCAAGGACTGTTTCGTGATCACCACGAACGTGGACCACTGCTTCCAGAAGGCCGGGTTCGACGCGCTCCGCCTGTTCTGCACCCAGGGGGACTACGGGCTGTGGCAGTGCGCAAGGCCCTGTCATCAGGAGACGTACGACAACGAGGCGCCGGTGCAGCGCATGGTCTCGGAGCAGAGGGACATGCGGATTCCCACAGAGCCGATTCCCCGCTGCCCGCGGTGCGGCGGCCCCATGGCGAACAACCTGCGCTGCGACGATACCTTTGTGGAGGACGAGGCCTGGCACTTCGCCGCGGGGCGGTACGCAGACTTCCTGCGGAAGCACGAGGGCGCCCGCGTCCTGTTTCTGGAGCTCGGGGTGGGCTGGAACACGCCGGGCATCATCAAGTACCCCTTCCGGCGCATGTCCACCCGAAACGAAAGGGCGGTCTATGCCTGCGTCAATCTGGGGGAGGCGGACGCTCCGCGCGAGCTGGAGGGCCGCGCGATCCTCGTCGATGGGGATATCGGGGAGGTCCTGAGGAACATCGAGGAAGCATAGAAGGAAGTACGGCGACAGGCGAACCTTGCGCGCCGATTCCGGCACGGTGAAAGCGTGCCGGGCGAACGAATCCGACAGAGTAAAAATTTTGAAGGATGGAGGAAGGAATCATGAAAATCGCTGTGGTTTGCGCCAATGGAAAGGCAGGACGCCTTATCGTTGAGGAGGCGGTGAGGAGAGGGCTGGACGTCACGGCCGTGGTGCGGGGGGAGAACAGGACGGCGGCGAAACGGGCCATTCAAAAGGATATCTTCGACCTGACCGCCTCCGACCTGGAGGGGTTCGACGTGGTCGTGGACGCCTTCGGAGCCTGGACTCCGGAGAGCCTTCCGCAGCACGGCACCTCGCTGAAGCACCTGTGCGACCTCCTGAGCGGCCGAAACACGAGGCTGCTGGTCGTCGGCGGGGCGGGGAGCCTCTACGTGAACCCCGAACACACGGCGCAGCTGATGGATGGGGCCGACTTTCCGGACGCCTTCAAGCCGCTCGCGTCCGCCATGGGCAAGGCTTTGGGGGAGCTCCGCGCCCGAGACGACGTGAGGTGGACCTACGTCAGCCCCGCCGCGGATTTTCAGGCCGAGGGGCCGAGGACCGGCAAGTACATCCTGGGCGGGGAGGAGCTGACCTTGAACTCCAGGGGCGAGAGCGTGATCAGCTACGCCGACTATGCCATCGCCATGGTGGACGAGGCCGTGAAGGGAGACCACATCCGGCAGAGGATCTCCGTCGTGGCGGCGTGAGCGCGGCAGCGCGGGGCCGTCAGGGGGCTTCCCGGCGGCCCCGTTTCCCCGCTGTCGTAAAACCGTAAGGAGGATCGGTCCCGGCAAGGACCGATCCTCCTTTTTTTGCAGCTCAGGCACGGTCGGCGGGCTTCACCACCCCGTCCTCGATGCGGATTCTCCGCTTGGCCTCGAGACGCCGCAGCACGGAACCGGCGAGCTCCCTCGGCCAGCCGAGGTGCCGATGGATGGATCCGACCCCCAGCTCCTCGGCCTCGTCCCCGCTGCCCTCGTGGTGGCGGAGGTGGATCAGCACGATCCGCTCCCGATACTCCATCCTCTGCTGGGCCCGCCGCCGAACGGCGCTCAGCAGCCCCCGGCTGGGCGACAGGATGAAGATGCCGAGGAACGAAAGCCCCGTCGCCACGGCGATGCTGCCCGCGATGGAGACGTCCAGCCACGCGGCTGCCCAATATCCCGCCAGTGCGTTCAGCACCCCGATGACGGCGCTCAGGACGATCATCTTCCTCAGATCGTCGGTCAGCAGATAGGCGCCCGCCGGGGGCCCGACCATGAATGCGACGACCAGGATGGACCCCACGGCCTGAAAGGCCGCTACGGCGGTAACCGAAACGGACGCCATCAGTCCGTAGTGCAGCCATGCGGGCGCGAAGCCCAGGAGCGCCGCCAGGATGGGGTCGAACGTCGCCAGCTTCAGCTCCTTGAAGAACAGGAGCAGGGCGGCGAGGTTGAGGAACACCACGCAGCCCATCGACCAGACGGCCTTGGGGCCGAGGTCGGCGCCGCCGACGATCATGCGGTCGAAGGGGGCGAAGGCCAGCTCGCCCAGCAGGACGGCATCCGCATCCAGGTGAACCGAGTCCGCGTAGTGCGTGATCAGGATGATCGCGATGCTGAAGAGCAGCGGGAAGGTCAGGCCGATGGCGGAGTCCTCGGAGACGCGGCGCGAGCGCTGGAGCGTCTCGGCCAGCCAGACCGTGAGGAGCCCGACCGACGCGGCCCCCAGAATCAGGAGCGGGGAGGTCAGGCTGTGCGTGGCGAGGAAGGCGAGGACGATCCCGAGCAGGAGCGTGTGGGTGATCGCGTCGGACATCATGGACATCCGGCGCAGCACGAGGAAGCAGCCCGGCAGCGCGCAGGCGACGGCGACGAGCGCCGCGATCAGCTGGATCTCAAGCTCGGGAGACATGGCCCGGCGCCCCCCCTTTCCGGCCCCGGCCGCTTCTCGCCCTTCCGAAGGCTAAGCTGACCAGCACGAGGACGTCCGCAGCCACCACGATGGCGGGGCCGGCGGGGAGCTTCGGCAACGCGGAGCTGGCCAGGGTCCCCGCCACGCCCGAGATGGCGCCGAAGAGAGCCGCCAGCGCCACCATGACCCCCAGCCGGTTCGTCCACTGTCGCGCGGCGACGGCTGGGGCCACCAGCATCGCGCTCATCAGGATGACCCCGACGGTCTGGAGCCCCGCGATGATGGCGGCGACGGTCATGGCGGACAGAAGGACGTTCAGGCTCCGGGTGGGGAAGCCCAGGCTCCGCGCGAACTCCGGGTCGAAGCTCAGCAGCTTGAACTCCTTCCAGAAGAGAAGGGTCAGCGCCAGCAGCACTGCGCCCGTGACTGCAATGACGAGGATGTCGCTCTTCAGGAGCACGGCGGCCTGCCCGAAGATGAAGCGCTGGAGCCCCGCCTGGTTCGCGTTCGGGATCTTCTGCACGTAGGTGAGCAGCACCAGCCCCAGTCCGAAGAAGACCGACATCCCAAGTGCCAGCGCGGTGTCGAACTTGACGCGGGAGTAGCGCACGACGCCGATGATGAAGCCGGTGGCCGCCAGCCCCGAACACAGGGCCCCGATCAGGAGCCACACGGTGTCCTTCGTCCCGGTCATCAAAAAGACGGCGGCGATGCCCGGCAGCGCGGCGTGGGACACGACATCCCCCAGCAGGCTCTGCCGGCGCAGCACCGCGAAGCTGCCGATCAGCCCGCTGGTCATCCCCAGCAGGGCGGCCCCCAGCGCGACGACTTGGAAGGTATAGTCGTGCAACAGGGGAAACGCGTTCATGACGCGCCCTCCCCCAGGAGCGTCTCCGTGCTGCGGTAGGCGCGCCGGACGTTCTCCTCCGTAAAGACCTCGTCGGTCGGCCCCGCCGCGATGAGCCGCAGGTTGAGCAGCACCGTCCAGTCGAAGTAGCTTCGGACCGTCTGGAGGTCGTGGTGTACCACGACGACGGTCTTTCCCTCTCCCTTCAAGTGCTTGAGCAGTTCGACGATGACCTTTTCCGTCCGCGCGTCCACGCCGCGAAACGGCTCGTCCATCAGGTAGAGTTCCGCCTCCTGGGCCAGGGCCCGGGCCAGGAAGGCCCGCTGCTGCTGGCCGCCGGAGAGCTGGCTGATCTGCCGGTCGGCGAACTCGGCCATGCCCACCTGCTCCAACGTCTCCATGGCGATACGGCGGTCCGCCGCCCCCGGGCGCCGGAACCATCCCAGGTGGCCGTAGCGCCCCATCAGCACCACGTCGCGGACCGTGGCGGGGAAATCCCAGTCCACGCTGCCGCTCTGCGGAACATAGGCGACCCGCTCCGAGTGGATGCGGACCTCGCCCGCCACGGTCCGCACCAGTTTCAACACGGCCTTGATCAGGGTGCTCTTACCCGCTCCGTTGGGGCCGATGACCGCGGTCAGGCTCCCCCGGGGAATGTCGAGGTCCACGTCCCAGAGCACCGGCTCGATATCGTAGGCGACGGTCAGGTCCTCGACCTGGAGGGCCCAGGGGCTTTCTTCACGCGTCTCCATTTTTATCCATACCTGATTTCATCCATACCTAATTTCACCCATACCTGACCGGAATCGGGGATCACTTCAGGGCGTTCGTGATGGTGTCCACGTTCGCCTTTACGGTCGAGATGTAGGTCTCCGCCCCGGAACCGGCCCCGCCGAGCGAGTCGGAGTAGAGCTCGCCGCCGATGCCCACGTCGAATCCCCGGGCCTTCACCGCGGCCTGGAGGGCCTCTATGGTCTTGCGCGGGACGGAGGACTCCACAAAGACCGCCTTGATTTTACGCTCCACGATGAAGTCGGCCAGAGCGCTGACGTCCGCGGTGCCCGCCTCGGCCGCGGTGCTGATGCCCTGGAGGCCGCGCACCTCGAAGCCGTAGGCCCTCCCGAAATAATTGAAGGCGTCGTGCGCCGTCACCATGACGCGCTGTCCCTCGGGGACCTCCCGAACCCTTTCCTCGATGTAGCGCTGGAGGTTCTCGAGGTCCTTCTCGTACTTCCCGGCATTGGTCCTGTAGTCCTCCGCATGATCGGGGTCCGCTTTCTCCAGCCCGCGGGCCAGCTCCGCGGCGGCGTCCTTCCAGAGTCGGACGTCGAACCAGATGTGCGGGTCCGGGACACCCCCTTCGTCCGTCAGGATATTCGTCCGGTCGATGCCGTCGGCGGCACAGATCACGGTCTTGTTCTGCCGGTTCAGCGCCGCGAAGACGTCCCCCATCTTGCCCTCGAGGTGCAGTCCGTTGTGGACGACGACGTCCGCCCTCCGCATCTTGCCGACGTCCCCCGCGCTGGCCTGATAGAGGTGCGGGTCGATTCCGGGCCCCATCAGGCCGTCCACCACGACGTGGGGACCGCCGACGACTCGGGCCAGGTCGGCGAGCATCGTCGTCGTGGCGACGACCCGCACCTCGGCCCGCCCGACGGCGGCGAACGACAGCAGGAACAGGAGGAGCGTCGGAAGCACCGTCATCCTCTTTTTCATCGTTCTAAAATGTTTCATCGCAAAAAATCTCCTTGTCAGAAATTCTTCTGTGCACAGGAATCGCATAGAAGACGCACTCGATACGTAAAGTTTGATATACAAAACTTTATGCTTGAGAGGATATTCTTATCGACGGAAAAAATCAATGCGTAAAGTTACGTAGCGAAAGCCCCGCCGACGCCCGCGAATCCACATACGATTCTCCTGGAAGTACCCTTATCTTGACACTCCAGGTTTTTTAACCTATGCTCTCTCAAGGGAAGCGAATTGTTTTAAAAGATAATTTGGTTGTTCCTCTCCTGATTTCTTTCGGGCAGAGGGTGCGGTTCTCCGGTTTTCTATACGCTGGTTCGGTGTGCGACGGCTCGCCTGGGCTGGCCGTTCGGAGGTTGTGAGATGGGTTCGAGGAATCGGCTTTTGAAGGAGTTCGGGCGCGTTCGCCCTTCCGTCTCTCCCGTCTGGGGGGCGGCGTTCCTTCTTGTCCTGCTTTTCTGCATATCCTTTTCTCTGGGGCGTTATCCCGTATCGTTGGGGGATTTGTTCCGGGTCCTTCTCTCCCTGCCCCTGGGCGGGGACGGCGGCGTCCCTCCCATGGTACGGTCGGTCGTGCTGAAGGTGCGGATTCCGCGCGTCTGTGCCGCCGTGTTGATCGGGGGGGCGTTGTCCGTCTCGGGGGCGGTCTATCAAGGGCTGTTCCGGAACCCCATGGTCTCGCCCGACATCCTGGGGGCCTCCGCGGGGGCGTGTTTCGGAGCGGCACTGGCCATCCTTTTTTCCCTGCCGTTCATCCTCGTCCAGCTTTCGGCGTTTTGTTTCGGTCTGGCTGCCGTTGCCCTTTCCTATACTATATGTCTGCTCGTGAGCCGCGGCAAGGAGTCGTTGTTGGTCCTGGTGCTGGCCGGCATCGTCATCGCCACGCTCTTCTCCTCACTCGTCAGCCTCGGCAAGTACGTCGCCGATCCCTTCGGAAAGCTGCCCGAGATCACGTACTGGCTGATGGGCGGCCTGTCCTCGGTGACCGGGAAGGACGCACGGCTGCTGCTGCTTCCCTGTGCGTTGGGACTCCTGCCCCTCGTCTTGCTTCGCTGGCAGCTCAACACCATGGCCTTCGGGGACGAGGAGGCCATGGCCATGGGGCTCGACACCGTGCGCCTGAGGGCCGTCTTCATCTCCGCCGCTACACTGCTGACGGCGGCCTCCGTCGCGGTCGGCGGGATGATCGGATGGATAGGGCTGGTCATCCCCCACCTGGCTCGAATGCTCGCGGGCCCCAATTGCCGGGATTTGATCCCCACCTCCTTTCTGGTCGGAAGCTGCTTTCTCCTCTTCGTCGACAATCTAGCGCGCCTTTTCTTCACGAGCGAGATACCCTTGGGGATCCTGACGTCCTTGATCGGGGCGCCCTTTTTCGTCTACCTCCTCTTCCGGCGTAGGAAGGGATGGGTATGAGGCTCGAGGCCGTGGACGTCCGTGCCGGTTATGGGCAGTGCGATGTCCTGAGCGGCGTATCGTTTGCCCTGGAGACGGGCGAGGCACTTTGTCTGCTTGGACCGAACGGGGTCGGGAAATCGACGCTGTTCAAATCTCTTTTGGGGTTCCTGCCCCTACGCGGCGGCTCGTTCCTGATAGACGGGAAAAGGGTTCCATATCAGGACCGCAAGGGGATGGCGAAGCTCATCGGTTATGTCCCCCAAAGCCACGAGCCCCCCTTTCCCTTCCGTGTCCTCGACGTCGTCGTGATGGGGAGCCTGGCCCGATCCGGAGTCTTTTCGGGCCCTTCGCGGGAGGAATTCGGGCGGGCGGCCCGGATCCTCGACCGGTTGGGGGCCTCTCACCTGAGGGATTGCGTCTATACGGAGATCAGCGGCGGGGAGAGACAGATGGTGCTCATCGCCCGTGCCCTCATGCAGGAGCCTCATTTCCTGGTTATGGACGAGCCGACCGCGAACCTCGACTTCGGAAACCAGATGCGCGTGCTCCAGCAGGTGAGGCTGCTGGCTCGGAGCGGCATGGGGATCATGATGACCTCCCATGTGCCCGATCACGCGTTCTTCTGTTGTTCCCAGGCCGCGATCCTGAGCCCAGGACTTTCTTTCCGGGTCGGAGCTGTCGAGGAGGTACTGACGGAGCCCGCACTGCGGGAGGCCTACGGCATAGACGTACGGATACTCCGGCGGCAGGAAGGCAGGTGGACCATCAAGACCTGTGTTCCGGTTCCGCGGGAGTCATCGGAGGAATGAGGCCGTGGGGCGTCGGAGGACGCCGATTTTGGGAGGTCGGCCGCCACGGCGGTTTAGGCTGGCCCGATAGGGAAGGGGGCCCTTTGATGATGAGGCGGTACTTGTTGAAACTGGCGGCTTTTCTGCTGGGGATTGCGGTTCTGGCGGGACTCGGCGGAGCGGCCGGGGCGGGGGAGACGGTGGTCGATGCCGCAGGGCGCGACGTCGCCGTTCCCGGAAAGGTGGACCGTCTGGCGATCACCTGTTATGGTGGAACCACCCACGAGGTCGCCGTCCTGGGCTGCGCGGAGAAGATCGTGGCCCAGCCCGGCATGAAGCGCTTCCCCCAGCTGCTCAAGATGTTTCCCCGGTTCACGGAGGTCGTGGACCCCGGCTCCTTCGACAAGGTCAACGTCGAGGAGCTGATGAAGGCGGCACCGGATCTTGTCCTCGTGGGGGTCAGCTCCAAGAAGGGAAACAGACTGATCGAGGAGGCCGGAATGCCCACCTATACGATGCTCATCGGCTGGGCAGCGGTGGACAAGCTGAAGCAGGAGTTTTTGAACCTGGGCACGATCCTGGGCAGGGAGGCGGAGGCCAGGAGGCTCGTGGATTACTGGAACGAAAAGCTGGGATGGGTGGAGACCCTGGTGGGACGCATCCCCGAGGGCCAGCGCAAGGTAGTCTACTACACCGGAAAGACCATCACGAAGGCAAGCGCGAGCGATTGGGGATGGCACTGGATTCGTGGCTCCGGCGGCATCTGCGCCCTGGAGGAGACCCCAAAGGGCGAGATCGGCGTCGAGCAGGTCATGCGGGTCGACCCGGACATCATCGTGACCCAGCAGGGAAACGGGACGGCCGATATCCTGGAGGACCCCAGGATACAGGACCTCAAGGCCGTCAAAAACAAGGCCGTCCACGAGTGTCCCATCGGCGCCTTCTGGTGGGACCGCCCCTCCCCGGAGTCCCCGCTGGGCTTCATGTGGCTGGCCAAGCTGCTCTATCCGGATTATACCCGGGAGATCGACCTGGAAAAGGAGACCCGGGAGTTTTTCAGGGAGTTCTATCGCTACGAGCTGACGGACGAGGAGTACCGCTCGTTCTTCGGCAGGGAGCCCGCCCTTTGAGTCTCCGTTTGGGGCACGGGGCGCGCGCACTGCCGTGGCCTGTGCGCTGTTGAGTCGTGCGAGCGTTGGAAGGTGAGGGAACGGACATGCTGGAAGCCTCCGGCGGAGGGCGTTGTTTTACGGTCAAGCTGAGCCTGCTCTATCTGCTCATCCTCGCGGGCGGAATCCTCGCCTTTCGGGTCGGGCGTTTTGCGATCTCCCCCAGGACCCTGGCGGAGATCGTCCTCTCGCGTCTCGGGATGGCGGCCCCGAACGGGGACCCGACGCTCGAGACCGTCGTCCTGAACGTGCGCCTGCCCCGCATCCTGCTGGCGATCCTGACGGGGGGCGCCCTCTCCGCGGCCGGGGCGTCGTACCAGACGCTCTTCAAGAACCCCATGGTCTCGCCGGACCTGTTGGGGGTCTCCGCCGGGGCGGGGTTCGGGGCCGCCCTCGCGATGCTGAACAACCTCGCCTGGTGGCAGGTCCAGGTCTCGGCCTTCGCGTTCGGGAGCCTGGCGGTCCTGATGGCAAGCGCCATTGGCTACGCCTTCGCACGACAGGAGATCACGGTGATGGTCCTGGGCGGCATCGTCGTCTCCAGCCTCTTCCAGGCGCTGCTCTCCATACTCAAGACGATGGCGGACACGGACAACGTCCTGCCCTCCATCACCTTCTGGCTGATGGGGAGCCTGGGGCGGGGCTCCAACCACGACGTCCTGGTCCTGCTGCCGTTCCTGGCGGTCTCCCTGCTCCTCCTGTTCCTCTTTCGCTACTCCATCAACGCCCTGTCCGCGGGCAACGAGGAGGCGGCTGCCCTGGGGGTGAACGTGGGGCTGGTCAAGGCGGTCGTCATCCTCGCCTCGACCCTGATGACGGTCGTCTCAGTCAGCATCTGCGGCATCGTCGGATGGGTCGGCATGGTCGTGCCGCACATCGCCCGCCTGCTGGTGGGGGCTGACTACTCGCGGCTTCTCGCGACCTCGTTCGGCGTCGGCGCCCTCTTCCTGCTCGGGATGGACACGATCGTCCGGGGCGTTCCGGGGGTGGAGCTGCCGCTGGGCGTGCTGACGGCCCTGGTGGGGACCCCCATCTTCGTGGTCCTGCTCTCCCGGGTCCGCAAGGGGTGGCTCTAGTGCTGGAGGCGCAGGGGGTCGGCTTTCATTATCATCGCGGCCGGATCGTGCTGAGGGACATATCCTTCACCCTGCCCGCGGGGCGCGTGATGTGCCTGCTGGGCCCGAACGGCACCGGGAAGACCACGCTGCTCCGCTGTCTGCTGGGCCTGCTGCGGCCGGACGAGGGGCGGTTCCTCTGGGACGGGCGGGACCTGTCCGCCCTGACGCGCCGTGCCCGCGCCCGCCTGATGGCCTACGTGCCGCAGTCCTCGGCCCTGACCTTTCCGTATGAGGTCCAGGAGGTCGTGCTGATGGGGCGGGTCGCGCACCTGGGGCTCGGGAACGCCCCGGGCCGCGAGGACCGGCGGAAGGCGGCCCTCGCCATGGAGCGCCTGGAGATAGGACACCTGAGGGGCCACGTGTTCCAGCATCTGAGCGGGGGCGAGAGGCAGATGGTGCTGATGGCGAGGGCTCTGGCCCAGGAGGCGCGGCTCCTGGTGCTGGACGAGCCCACCGCGAACCTCGACTTCGGCAACCAGGTGCGGGCGCTTGGGACGATACGGGGCCTCGCCCGGCAGGGCTACGCCGTGCTGATGACCTCCCACTCGCCGGACCACGCCTTTCTCACCGCCCACGAGGTGCTTCTGCTGAAGGACGGCGCCGTGTTCGCGCGGGGGGCGCCGGACGAGGTCATCGACGACGCGGTTCTGTCCGGGCTCTACGACACCCCGACCGTCGTCGCCCGCGCGCCCGTCGCCGGAGGCGGGTGCGTGAAGGTCTGCGTCCCCGTCCTGGATGACGGGGAAATTTCCGGCAAGGGAAACAATGCGGAGAACGGAACCAAAAATGAAGGAGGAATAGTATCATGAGGATTGGAAGGAACATGAGGAAGTTTGTACTGCGGTTGGGAGTTTTGTCGTTCTGCCTGGCGCTTGCCGTATCGGTCGGCAGTGGTCCCGTGTTTGCGCCCCGGATGGCGCTGGCCGCGGATGCGGCGTCGGCCGACGTCAGGACGGTCGTCGACATGGCGGGGCGGTCCGTCGCGCTTCCGGCGGAGATTCACCGCATCGGGACCCTGGGCTCGATCGGGGTCCTGAACGCGTTCGTGGAGCTGATGGGTGACGGAAGCAAGATTTACAACCAGATGTCCGCCGGCTTCACCAAGACCGATCGGTGGAAGATGCAGTATCAGTTCGCCCCCCAGATCGCGAATGGCCCCCTGTTCGAGGACGCCAACAGGGAGCTGCTGCTGGAGAACATCCTCCAGGCCCGGACCGACGTGTGCTTCGCGATGACGAAGGAGACCGCCCAGGTGCTGGAGCGGAACGGGGTCGCCTGCGTCTATCTGGAATGGAAGAACGTCGACGACGTGAAGAAGGCCGTAACCCTGATGGGCGAGGTGCTGAACAAGAAGGAGACGGCGGACGCCTACATCGCCTATTTCGACGAGAAGCTCGCCCAGGCCCGGTCCCTGACGTCCAAAATCCCCGAGAAGGACCGGCTGAAGGTGCTCTACGGCGACCCCGTGGGGTTCACGCAGCCCCATATCATCGCGGAATGGTGGATACGGGAGGCGGGCGGTATCAGCGTCACCGACGACGGGCGGTCGTCCGGCGAGAGGCGGACCTACACCCTGGAGGACCTGCTGCTCTGGAACCCCGACGTGATCGTCGCCAACACCGCCAAGCAGATCGAGGAGATGCGGGGGAACCCCAACTACCACGGGGTCGCCGCCGTGAAGAACAAAAGGTGCTTCGTCATCCCCACCGTGGCGCACGTCTGGGGCAACCGGACGGTGGAGCAGCCCCTGACCATCCTGTGGATGATGAACAAGCTCTATCCCGAGCTCATGCCCGAGGCGACCCTGAGGGAGGAAATTCGCAAATTCTACTCCACCTTCTTCCTGTACGACTTGAGCGACGCGCAGATATCGGAGATCATCAACGGAAAGTGATTCAGGCAAAAGCAAGGCAGGGGGCCTGAGCGGTCTCCTGCCTTGCTTGTGAGTCCTGAGATTGGAAACTTTTGCGTCAGGAGGTCGATAGCGTGACGGACGTGCTGTTGAAGGATACCGTAGCGGCGGTGCGGGGCCGCCTGGGCGGCGAGCTGGACGGGATGACCGTCGAACGCGCCGTGCTGGGAATTTTCTTCACGGGGGTCAAGCTCAGCGACGGACATGGCGGGCTCTCCTTCACGCCGATCAAGGAGATTCCTCAGGCGGTCTGCTGTCCCAGCTCCGCACGGGAGATGCCCCTGTCCGGCAAACTGAGGGGGCGTCCCGTCGGCGCTTTCCTGGACGACCTCTCCTGCGGGAACGTCCTGCGCGAGGCGCTGGGGGTCGCGGTCCTCAACGCCCTGAGCGCTGCCTGCTGGGATCGGATGCCCTCGAAACCCTACGAGCTGTCCCTGGGAAGGGACGCGTTCGACGACGTCGAGCTGCCGAGGGGCGGCTGCGCGGTCGTGGTCGGGGCGCTGGTCCCGATGCTGAAGCGCCTTTTGGCGGAGTCGGTCGATTTTCGGGTGCTGGAGCAGGACCCGAGGACCCTCAAGGAGCGCGAGATGCCCCATTACGTTCCGGCCGACCGGGCGTCCGAGGTGGTGCCACAGGCGGATCTTCTGGTCGTGACGGGGACGACCGTCCTCAACGGCACCCTGTCCGGCCTGCTGGAGATGGCGCGGCCGGACGCCCGGGTCGTCGTGGCGGGACCGACGGCGAGCATGCTCCCCGATGCCTTTTTCGAGCGAGGGGTCGACGTCCTGGGCGGGGTTCTGGTGACCCGCCCGGACGAGCTGCTGGACATCGTCGCCGAGGGCGGTTCCGGCTACCATTTCTTCGGGCGCTATGCGGAGCGCATGGTGATCCGCAGGCCCGGGCCTTGAGCGAGCCCTTATCCCTCTATGTCCTCCTTGTCGGACACTTCACGACCCGCTGAGGCCGCGGGGAGCATTCCGCCCGGAAGCATGGCCCTGAGCCGGTCGGTCACGACCGCGCCCAGAAGGCACTTGATGAGGTCCCCCGGGAGAGGAAGCAGGAAGCAGTAGTAGAAGAGGGCCCTGACGCCGAAGGGGGTCTTGAGGTAATAGTTGGCGATGGGGTAGTAATAGGCCATCCCCAGGGCATAGAGCACCGCCAGGTTTGTCAGGCCGGCGAGCATCCAGGTCCTCATTCCCGGCCTCAGGCGCTCGGCGACGAAGCCTGCGGCCCAGGCCCCGGCGATGAAGCCGACGAGGTAGCCGAACGTGGGGTGCAGCACGTAGGCGACGCCCCCGCTGCCGCCGGCGAAGATCGGCAGCCCGGCGAGCCCCGCAAGGACATAGCCCGCCGCGGCGAACGCACCGAGCTTCCGCCCCAGGAGCAGGGCGGCGAGGTTGGTGAAGAAGAACTGCAGCGTCAGCGTCAGCATGGGCAGCGGAATCCGAATGTACGCCCCCACGGCGGTCAGCGCGGAGAAGAGCGCGCAGAGGACCAGCTCCCGCGTGCTCAGAAATTTTCCTTTTCTCATCTAAAATCTCTCCCCAAAATCAACATGGGGGCCTTGCCCCCATACCCCCAGCCAGGGAACAAGTTCCCCGGCGCCCCTTTTTAATGCATCCGAACCGGGCGCACCTGATACACCTCTCCGGACCTCAGGGCTACGACCTCCCCGTCCTCCTCCCGAAGGAGCAGGCAGCCCTGCGCGTCGATATCCAGGGCCAGCCCGCGGCACTCCGCCCCGTCCCGCATGAAGCGGACCTCCCGCCCCAGGAGCAGGGAACGGTCCCGGTACTCCCGGATCAGCTCGGGGTCGCCGAGCCGCTCCTGACAGTCCAGCAGACGTTCCGCAATCCCCGCCGCCAGACGGTTCCGGCTCACGCTTCCCGGAAGGAGGGAGCCCGCGATACGGGCCAGGTCCGGGGAGAAGTCCCGGGTCGAGACGTTGAGGCCGATGCCGACGACGACGCTCTCTATCGTCCCGCTCTCCACGTCGCTGACCGCCTCGGTCAGGATGCCGCAGATCTTGCGCTCCTCGCCGTCGGCCCCCTCCAGGCCGTTGCCCCCATCCAAATAGATGTCGTTCACCCACTTGATACGGGGGCGGCGGCACGTCAGGGCCTCGATGGACCGGCAGACGGCGACCGCCGCGGCGATGGTCACGGCCTGGAAGCGCTCCAGCTCGATAAGCGGGCGCAGGATCAGGCTCATGTAAAGCCCCGTCCCCGGGGGCGAGAAGAACGAGCGTCCGCGCCGGCCGCGCCCCGCCGTCTGCCGGTCCGCGGCGACCAGCGTACCGTGCGCCCCACCCGAGAGCGCCAACCCCTTCGCATAGGTGTTGGTGGAGTCCACAGACGCGAGACACACGACGCCGCGGACGGGGGACCCCTCCGAGAGGCAGGCCCGTATCCCCTCCTCGGACAGGACATCGCTGTCCGGCTCCATCCGATAGCCCCTGCGCGTGGACGCTCCGATCTTGTGCCCCTCTTCCCTCAGAGCCCTCACCGCCTTCCAGACCGAGGCCCGAGAGACGGAGAGGCGTTCCGCGACCGATTCCCCGGACAGGGCCTCGCCCCTGTGGTCCTCCAGCATCCTCAGAACCTCGTCCTTCAACGACATCTCCGCACCCCCATATCCGAACATGCGCACCCGCCGCCCGCGGATTGCCGAATCGAGCAAAGACTATAGCACGGCGACGGACAAATGTAAACTTCGATATTATATTTGGTTTACAATAGGGCGGACAAAAAAAGGGGCCCGGGGTTCACTCCCGTGCCCTATGAGAGAAAGTCTGGCCGGAAGAAGGTCAAGGCAAAAGGAGGTCAGGGCAGTAGGGCGGCGTTCTCCTCCCGTCCCGCGCGCAGGGCGTAATCGCGCGCCCGGAGCCCCGAACGGCTCGAAAGGGCAGCCAGCGCGCCGCGGTCCAGCAGCAGGCGTATGAGGTCGGGAGAGCCCAGGGCGGCTGCGGCCATGAGCGGCGTGACCCCCTCCTCCTCCCACAGGCTGAAGGTTCCGTTGATGTCCGCCCCGGCATCGAGCAGCAGGCGTACCTTTTCCACGGAGGGATTAGGGGACGTGACCGCTGTCTCCAGGGGGCTGCGTCCCGCTCCGTCCCTCAGCCGGACGTCCGCCCCCTTCGACAGCAGAAGCTCCAGCTGCCGGATGGAGGCGGGTTCCCGCGACGCGGCGTTCAGGGGACGCTCCCCGTCGGAAAAATTACCGGAGAGCCCGACCGGGCCGGGGCCGTTGGGGTCGGCGCCGAGCTCGAGGAGGAGCTCGGTCACCTCGGTGAAGGAGCGTCCCTTGCGAAGGGAGAGGAGGAGGGGGGTATCGCCCCTGGGGGACGGCGCGTCGATTTTCGCCCCGGAGTCCGCGAGCAGGCGGATCACCTCCAGGTGCATGGAGAGCGGGGCGTCCACCCCGGCGCTCACGGTGCGGCAGAGCGGAGGACAGCCGTGCTCGTCGGGGGCGTTGGGGTCGGCTCCCCCGGCGAGGGCGCTACGGACCGCCTCGACGTCGCCCATTGCGCAGGAGAACGTCAGGGGATCGGCCCCGGCGGACGGCGCCATCAGGAGCGACACGGCAAGAAAAAAGACGGCGATGGGAGGGAACGCCTCACGTCTCTCACATCTCATCCTTGCGGCCCCCCCCCGTCCTACCCGGCCTTGCAGATGGCCTTCAGTCCCTCGTAGAACCTGTCGTAGGCCGGGGTTGGAACTCCCCGGAGCCGTCCTTCGCGGCAGA
Organism: uncultured Fretibacterium sp.; assembly: GCF_963548695.1. Lineage (NCBI taxonomy): Bacteria > Thermotogati > Synergistota > Synergistia > Synergistales > Aminobacteriaceae > Fretibacterium > uncultured Fretibacterium sp. Next base: position 7,666 of record NZ_CAUUWA010000012.1, on the reverse strand, counting down.
CGTACCCGACCAGAAACTCGAGCTCCGTGGCCCTGCCCTGCTCCTGATCGAGCTGCATGGAGGTTTTGGTGTCGGGGGCGAAGGAGCGGGCCTTTTCCAGGGTCAGGTCCGCGATGTTCTGCGGCAGGGCGACGCCGAGGGACCGGGCCAGGTCCTCGGCCTCCCGGACCAGGTCCATCATGGCGGCCAGTCCCTCGGGGTCCTCGATCACCGCCCCGATCGTCCTGCGGCGAAGCGTCGTGACGGCCGCCAGGGGGGACAGGAACAGAAACTTGGCCCACATCTCGATGTCGATGCGTTCCGTCAGGGTGATCTGGATGCCGGTCTTTCTGAGGATGTGCTCCAGGTCGGCGTAACGTATGCGGTTCTCCGCCTCGCTGAGCTTTTCGTTGCCGAACAGGAGGCGCTGCACCGTTCCGACCTGCCGGATCGTCCCCGGGGACTCGACGTGGGAGGAGATGTAGAGACAGCCGCCGAGGAGGTCGCAGGGCGGCAGGATGCGTTCGAGGGTCTCACCGGCCGACACGCCGTTGAGCAGAGGGATGACGCGGGTGGAGGACGAGACGAGGGGAAAGGCGGCCCGGGCCGCCTCCTCGAGCTGATAGCCTTTGGTGGCGAAGAACAGCACGTCGGCGATCCCGGCCTCCGCGGGGTCGCACGTCGCGAGCGCGGGGCGGACGGTGACCGTGCCGTCGGGCCCCGCGATGCGCAGGCCGCTCTCCCGGACGTTCCTCAGGGTGTCGCCGCGGCACCAGAAGGTCACCCGGAGCTCCGGAACGTCCTCCGCCGCCGTGGCCAGACGCCCACCTACGATTCCTCCCACTCCGCCCAAACCGACAATGGTGATGTTCATAAAGGGATCTCCTCTCGGCGGGGGCATGTCCCCCTTTATTCCAGCCAGACTCCTATTTCAGACTCCAAGGTGTTGCAGCGCCTGCACGGCGTAGGGCGTCAGCCCGTAGAGATCGATGTCCTCCGGCAGGGAGCAGCGCGGGGACGGCACGGCGGGAAGCCCCAGAAAGGCGTTGAGCCGCGTTGCGGACGTGGACCGCAGCAGTCCCTCCTCCTCGCCGTAGAGGACCATCAGCTCCTCGAAGAGCCAGGGGACGCGACGCAGGTAGTACTTCTGGCACCAGGCCTCCGCGGGATGGAACGGCTTGACGGGGACGATCCGGGACCTCGGATAGCTGCGGCCGCAGAGGATGCTGCGGTCGGCCGCGGCCTGAGCCAGGCGGCGCTCCTTGGCGTCCCTCACGAAGATGCAGGGGGCGCGGCGCGGCGCGGCATCCGGTGGCGTGCCGCAGTACCAGCACATGAAGAGCTCCAGGAGCTGGCCGTAACTGATCGTCCGCGGGTCGTACTCCACCCTCACGGTCTCGACGTGGTCGCCGGCGTCGTCGTAGGTGGGGGTGGGAAAGGACCCGCCCGCGTACCCCACGCTGGTCCTCCACACCCCCCTCGTGATGCCGAGCCTGGCCTCGAGGCCCTTGAAGCACCCCATGGCGAACAGCGCCGACTCGAGCTGAGCCGGGGTCATCCTGTCGATCGGGGGAATCTTCTCAGACAATGCCGTCCTCGTCACAATACGTCACTCCTTGGCCTCCGCCGCACCATAACGGCCGAAAACTTTTTCCTCATTCCGATCCCACCGCGCCATTATGGAGCAGGACGGCGGGCGCGTCATCGTCATATTCCGCATCCGAGCGGGGGAAAAGTCGGGGGAAAGGTAAAAATCCGCAAAACGCCCTCCGAGAGAGGACCCCCCTCTCCCCGCGGCCGGCCCGGAGGACGTCAGCGCAGGCCCAGGTGCTTCTTGAGGAACTCGCCCATCTCGCGGTAGAAGTCGAATCGGTTCTCCTCGTTGCGGAACCCGTGTCCCTCGTTGTCCTTGACCATGTAGACGACGTCCTTGCCCGCCTTGCGGACGGCCTCGACGATCTGGTCGGACTCCGCCTTCTTGACGCGCGGGTCGTTGGCGCCCTGCGCCACGAAGAGCGGGATGCGGATTTTGTCCGCGTGGAGGACGGGCGATATCGACTCCAGCAGCTCCTTGTCCTTGACGGGGTGCCCGATCTCCTCGTACTCCATCTCACGGTAGGGTTCCCAGTAGGGGGGGATGCTCTCCAGCAGGGTAAAGATGTTGGACGGCCCCACGTAGCTGACGGCGCAGGCGTAGAGGTCGGGCGTGAAGGTCGCGCCCGCCAGGGCCGCGTAGCCGCCGTAGCTGCCGCCGTAGATGGCCAGGCGTTTGGGGTCGGCGATGCCTCGTTTGACGAGCCACTCCACGCCATCGGTGATGTCGTCCTGCATGGCGCGTCCCCACTGCTTGAAGCCCGCCTGCCAGAACTTCTTACCGTAGCCGGTGGAGCCGCGGAAGTTGACCTGGAGCACCGCCGCGCCGCGGTTGGCCAGAAACTGCGCCTCCGAATCGAACCCCCAACCGTCGCGCGCGCTGGGCCCGCCGTGCGGGATGACGACCAGCGGAAGGTCCCTGGACGCGACGCCGAGGGGGAGCGTCAGGTAGCCGTGGATCGTCAGTCCGTCGCGGGAGGTGTATTGAATGGGCTCCATCGGCGCCATCTCGGCCTCCTTGAGCCAGGGCGAGTGGTCCGCCAGCTTCGTCAGGCTGTTGTTCTGCCGGTCGAAGAGATAGGAGCCGCCGCGCGTGCGGTCCCCGTAGACCCTGACGGTGGCGCGCCGCTCGTCGTCGTCCATCCCCGTGACGGCGACCTCGTAGCCCGGAAAGAACTTCTCGAGGGTGTCCTGGAGCTCCCTGCGGTCCTTGTCGAAGAAGTGATAGTGGCTCTTGTCCGTGGTGTAGACGACGCCCGTGATCACCTTGCGCTTCTTGGAGGATATCAGGCTGGACACGTCCACGTCCGGGTGCTCGAAGACGAGGTCCTGCGTCTTGTTCGCGTCGGGGTCGAAGGTGTAGACGGCGATCTTGTCACGCCCGAGGTTCGAGGCCACGTAGAGGAGCTTGTTGTCGTAGCTGAACATCAGGGGGAAGAAGGAGTCCTTGAAGTTCGTGGTGACGAGCGTCTTGAACTCGTCCTTCTCCGTCGGGCGGTAGAGCAGGCTGGAGTTGACGCCGTCCGTCTCGTAGGCGACGCGGAGCCTGCCGTCGTGGTCGGTCAGCCAGCCGGTGATGTTGCCGGGGTTCTCGGCAATTTGCGTGAGTTCCCCCGTGGCCAGCTCACACCGGTAGACGTCGAAGACCTCGGGGTTGCGCCGGTTCATCTCCAGCAGCATATGCTCCGGGTCCTCCTCCAGGTCGTCCAGCACCCCGGCTCGGACGCCGTCGAACGGCGTGAGGTCCCGCGATGCCTTGCCCTCGATGTCCGTCAGATAGATGTGGAAGTTCTCGTCCCCGCCCTTGTCCTGAATGTATACGATGCGGTCGCTGCCCTTCCAGAAGAAGCCGGCGATATCGCGCTCCGTCGCGCTCGTCACGCGCTTCTCGGCGCCTGTCTCGATGTCGCGGACGTAGACGTTCATCCGTCGCTCCCAGGGCTTGACGAAAGCCAGTTTGGCGCCGTCGGGCGACAGGGAGAAGGCGCCAACCTCGGGGTTGCGGAAGAAATCCTCCATCGGGAGGACGGGCGGAACGGAGGACGAATCCTCCCCGCTCTCCGCGGCGCAGGCCGTCGAGGCCAGAGGCAGGACGCAGCTCAGAACGAATCCGAGCGTGAGCAGATCGGCAAACTTCATGGGCAAAACCTCCTGAAAGAGACTGAAAGAATCTGGCGGAACCCCGGAGCCCGGTTTTTCTCATGAATCCCCTCTTGCATCCCGGAGCCTCTTTCGCTACTCTACAGGGTGAGGCGTTTCGTGCCATGGGTTTTTATGCGGAAAAAATCCGCGAACGCCGGGGAAAAACGATGAAGGAGGTGCGGTTGGGACGATGACGATGGCCATTCCCATTCCTGCGGCGATCCTGTTCTTCTGTGCCGCGGCCATGACGTTTATGGCGGTGCGGCGCCTGCGGGCCGGACAGAGGGGCCGTGCCCTGTTCAATCTGCTGCTGGCCGCCTTCATGGCGATCTTCGCCTGGGGATACCTCGGCTGAGGCTGGCCAGGGACGTTTTTCATCTTTTATCGAAAAGGGGGATGCTGACGGATATGGACGGGAAAAATTTGAAGAATCTCGAAAAAAAGGCCTCGGCGCTGAACGGCTATGCCGTGGAGCTCCGACGGGAGCTGCATGCCCATCCGGAGCTGGAGCACGAACTGCCCTTCACGGAGGGTGTGATCGTCCGTGAGCTGGGGAAGCTGAACCTGGACGGGCTCCGGCCGGGGATGGGGCGTGGGCACGGGGTCTGCGCCGACCTCGTGGGGGGGCGCCCGGGAAAGGTCCTGGCGCTGCGCGCCGACATGGACGCGCTGCCCGTGAGGGAGGAGACGGGGCTGCCCTACGCCTCCACGAACGGCTGCATGCACGCCTGCGGGCACGACGCCCACGTGGCCATGCTGCTGACGGCGGCCCGGCTGCTGGCCGAGGCCCGGTCCGAGCTCGCCGGGACGGTGCGCTTCCTCTTCCAGCCGGCGGAGGAGACCGTTGCGGGGGCGCTCTCCATGATCGAGAGCGGCGCCCTGGATGGGGTCGACGCGATTGTGGGGCTCCACACCGGGAGCATCTGGGAGGGGCTAGAGCCCGGACAGATCGGCTGGCGGGTGGGGCCCATGATGGCCTCGACGACGACGATCCGAGTCGAGCTCCAGGGCCGGGGAGGGCACGGGGCCACGCCCCACCTGACGGTGGATCCCATCGTGATGGCCGCGGAGGTCGTCTCCCAGCTCCAGACCCTGGTCAGTCGGGAGCTCAGCCCCTTCGAGCCGGCCGTCGTCACCTTCGGTAAGATCTCGGGCGGACGGGCCCATAACGTCATCGCCGACACCTGCGAGCTCTTCGGGACGATGCGGTGCTTCAACACGGAGACCGACGCCTTCCTCAAGGAGCGCATCACCGCGACGGTTGAGGGCGTGGCCGCCTCCATGCGCGGGCGCGGAACGGTGACCTTCAGCGGGTACCTGCCCCCCGTCGTCAACGACGAGGCGATCACCCTGAGGATGCGGGACATCCTGAGGACGACGCTGGGCGAGGGGGCGGAGCGCGAGGTCGTGCGACCCTCCTCCGGGGCGGAGGACTTCGCCGAGTACCTTCGGAAGGTCCCGGGCGCATTTTTCTATCACTGCTCCACCTTCGGGGACGGGCGCGACCATCCGCACCACAACTCCCGGTTCGACGTCAACGAGTCCGTGCTCTGGACGGGGGCCGCCGCGATGGCCGCCTTCGCCCTCCAGTGGCAGGACTGATCGGGAAGGACTGATCGGTTCCCGCGGCGATGGTCCTGGTTTTGATGGACGAAGGCGGGCAACGCCTAAAAATTTTCCCCTAATTTTTCTCTTAATTATATGTTACACTTGAGAAAATTACGGACTCGTTCCGAACTCGATGGACCTCCCGACGGAGGCCAAAGGCGTAAGGGGATGGTGCGGATGGACGACAAGGGGGAAATCGTCAGCAGCTGCGATGTGGACGAAAACATCGCGCTTCAGGTATGGACCAAGGGGCTCTCCCCTCGTCTCGTTGTCTTCAACAAGAACAAGAATTCCAGAAAACTGATCCGCTTTTCCTGGATGGAAAATCGGGACCGTAAGCTTGCAGTCAAGGGCAAGAAGAGGACGGAGAGCTTCAGCTACGAGATTGCGGACCTCGTCCCCATCCTGCAGCGTATCCTTTCCGAGTACGCCGTGTACACGGCGTTCCGCCCCAGGCTCTGGAAATTTTCCGTCGACCTCGAGAAGGTTCTTCACGCCCCGGAGATCGTTACGGACAAGGGGGAACTGAACCTTCTGTCCGAGGAGAGGCGGTCCTCGCTCTGGATCGCCGACTTCACGGAGGAGGATAAAAAAATGGGGAGCTTCCGCCCCTTCTTCCCACTCTCCCCCGAGGAAAAGCAGGCCCTGTCGGCGAAGCTCGAAATCCGGAACGACGAACGCACGGCGGATCATCTTCTCAAGACCGGGGCCGTGCGCCAGCTAGCAGGCGCACGGCCGGCGCGCTGGCACAGCCCGGTCCGGATAGCGGCCACGGCAATGCTGTTGGGTTTCTCCTTCTGCCAGGCGGACGGGTCGGACTTCGTCGACCTACTCTGGAGGGGAGAGGAGCCCACCAAGATGCCGGGCGCCCCCAAACCTGCGGAGCCCGGTAAAGTTTCCTTCACGCTGCGGGACCCCCGCCTCATGGGGTTGGGATACAAGCTGGCGGCCTTCATACGGCACTTCGACGCCGTGGACAGGATAGAGGAACGTATCTCCATGGACAGCGACAAGGAGCTGCAGGAGCAGGGGTACGAGCGCAAACGCCGGCTGACCTTCCCGGACGGGACCCTGGGGGACGTCCCCTACTCCGTGACGTTCTTCGACGGTGAGCAGGGGCGGATGGCCCTGGGCTGCAAGCCCAGGGCGGCGACCCTGCGCCATAAGGGCGAGCTAATCTACAGTTTCCCAACGGAGGTCTACGAGCAGGCCCTCCTGCACGACACCTTGGGGGGGCCGGCGGACGACTTCTTCTCCGTCACGCAATTGGCATGGGCCCGGCAGTTCCGGAACTGGTACGACAACGTGGCGCTTTACGTCTCCTCCTTTGCCGGATTAATCTAAGGAAGCGCTGATTAAAACAAAAACGCATATTTTCCCAAAGAGGAGTATGCAAAACATCTATGGGCAAAAATCTCCAGCGCTTCCCTAAAATTTAACATGGGGGCTTCATGGATTAAATCAGCGTTTCCCTAAGTCCGTGCGAACGGGAAATCCCTCGATGGCCCCCCCCCGATGGGAAAGCCCACCCCGAAGACCATCCCGTTCCGGTGCGAAAGAGGATCAAACGCATTTGTGCGCAGCACCCCGGAACGTATAGAATACGTCTCGGGAACGGAAAGAGGTTGCCGTGTTTTCGTGTGTGCTGTACTTCTATTTTGACAGGAGGGGATTGGCGTTATGTTCAAGATGATTATGGCTTCTCTGATGTTGGCCAGTTTTTCGGCTTTCCCAGCCCCCTGGGATGCGGGGGTGGAGGGCGTTGGCCGGGCGGAGAGGGATGTCCTGGTGGCATCCGTCCCCCAGTCGGAGTCACCCGCCGAGGTCAAGGAGGCTGAGGAGAAGTCCGCCTCACTGCCGACAGAGGGCGAGGAGGCTTCGGACAAGCGGAACAATGCGGCACTGTCCGTAAAGCTTGCGGAGCGCGAGGCCGATTTGGCGCGGCGCGAGGCGGCCCTGGCGGAACGGGAGGCCGAGCTGGTTAAGCAGGATAAGGCATCCTCGGCGTCCTCCGTGGAGGTTGCGGAGCGGGAGGCAGAGCTGGCAAAACGCGAGGCGGCCCTTGCGGAGCGCGAGGCCGAGCTGGCGAATCAGGGCAAATCCGCCTCGGCGTCGTCCGCGGAACTTGCGGTACGGGAGGCCGACCTGGCCAAGCGGGAGTCCGCCCTCACGGCTCGTGAGGCGGAGCTCGCGAATCAGGACAAGGTCTCCATCGCCTCATCCGCGGAGCTTGCAGAACGCGAGGAGGCACTAAAGAAGAAGGAGGCGGACCTGGCCGCGCGCGAGGCCGAGCTCGCGAATCAGGACAAGGTCTCCATCGCCTCATCCGCGGAGCTTGCAGAAC
>NZ_CAUUWA010000011.1 GCF_963548695.1 uncultured Fretibacterium sp. | reverse complement strand
CGCACCGGGACACGTGGCCTGCAAGGTTGGCTCCCGAGATACCTACGCCCATACCTCCCTGGATCAGGGGGTATCGCGCCTGATGTTTTCCTATCTTTAGAATCGGTACTCCCGCGCTCACCTTTCAAACCACTCCTTAATCGTATCCGTCCCTCAAGAACCAGACAATGAAGTTTAGGGAAGCGCTGATTAAAACAAAATCGCATATTTTGCCAGAGATAAATATGCAAAACATCTATGGGCAAAAATATCCAGCGCTTCCCTAAAAATTAACATGGGGGCTTTGATAGAGAACCTAAGCGACCAACACAACTCGCATACGCTCGTTGGTTGTCTGCTTACGCCCCCAAGCCCCCACGCCGCTATCCCGATAGCGGCGGCCCCGGCAAGTTTTTACTCAAAACAGGCAAGCTGGGGTACCACCGGGGTGCTTCATGGATTAAATCGGCGTTTCCTTAGTATAGCATGAATCATCGTCCAGACCCTCCGGGGTTCCCCTCCCCTCCTGCTTCCGCTTTATACGGCGGTCCCCTATTTGCAGGGGCTGTATCCGCAGCTGAAACAGTAGGCGCAGCCCGATATCATCTCCATGGGGGAATTGCACTCCGGACAGATGGCGCCACCCTCGCGCGGCCCGCCCCGGGCCGTCTCGCCCCTCTCGACGAGCTTCTCCAACAGCAGCGCTATGGCGTCGGGGATGGAGCGCGCCACGTGCCGGTCGTCGAATTCAAACATCCAATATTCCTTTCCCGAGAGCCCTTTCAGGGTATCGATGAAGTCCTCCAGCTTGCTTCCCGAGCGAAGGCCGATGGAGATGACCCGGGAGAGGGCCTCCGTCATGGCCTTGAGCTCCGACCCGCTCTTGCCGACGTTGATGAAAATCTCGAAGGGATCGCTGCCGTCGAAGTTCAGGGTGATGTAGATGCTGCCCCATGGGGTGCTCTCCTTGATGGTCTTGCCGAACACGACCAATCCGGGGCGCGCCTTGACTCCTCGGCTGGCGAGCCCCTTCTCCCGGTCGTCCCCCTTCTTGATCTCGATGGGCTGATAGGAGCGAGACCCGTCGCGGTAGATGGTTATCCCCTTGCACCCCAGGGCGTAGCAGGACTCGTAGACGCGCCGAACGTCCTCCACCGCGGCGGAGTTCGGAAGGTTGACCGTCTTGCTGATGCCGCTGTCCACGATACGGGCAAAAATCCCCGTGACTCCGACATGCTGGGCTGTCGATATATCGTAGGCCGTCACGAAGCGCCTATCCGACAACTTTCCCGTCGTGCGATACTCCTCGCGCTGCTCCTCGGAGAGCAGCTTGTGCCAGAACTCCCTCTGCTCGGTCCCCGACCCGTCGACCTTCGCGATATGGCGGTTCCAGGACCAGGCGAAGTTGGGCTCGATGCCCGAGCTCGCATCGAGGATCATGGAAATAGAACCGGTCGGCGCAATCGAGAGGCGCCGGCTGTTGCGGAGCCGCCCGTTCACGAGGCCCTTCAGGATGGCCTTGATCCCCTCGAAGTCCAGTCCTGACAGTGGGTTGTCGAGCTCCGACAGGGTGTTGACCAGGGTCAGCGGGACGAGCTCCGATCTTTTCATGTGCGATAGAAGCTGTCCGCATTCCTCCCTGGAGAGGCGTGCGAACCAGGAATCGCTGAAGAGGGTCCCCTCGTTGAACAGCCCCTCGCCTCCCTCGACCTCGCTTTTGAACGCCGCAAAGAGATCGCGGACCAGGGGATGCTCCGGAAAGGACTCCTTACCGGCCTCGGATACGATCTGCTCCGTCGCGGACAGGGCGGACGCCGCCAGAGCGCAGCCGAGATCCCTGCAGTACAGCTCGAACTCCGGGCTGCCGTAGACGATCCCCTGGAGGATCGAGGCGTCGGCCAGACCCATGATCCCCAGCCCTACGGGCCGTATCCTGCGGGTCCTCTCCCCTATCTTAGGGAGCGGGTAGCTGCACGCGTCGATGACGAGGTCCAGGTAGTACATCGAGCGGAAGACCTGATCCCGAAAGCCGCCCCAGTCGAACTCCCCGTCCTTCACGAAGACCTCGACGTTGATCGATCCGAGGTTGCAGCTGGTGTAGTTGGGAAGGGGCTGTTCGCCGCAGGGGTTCGTGGATTCGATGTCCCAATCGGGGTCAAGCTTCAGAAGGTTGTCCTGACGAGCCCGGTCGATGAAGAATACCCCGGGGTCCCCGCGCTTCCAGGCGCTCTCGGAGATATGATCCATGAGCTCGCGCGCGCTCACCGTCCTGACGACGCTTCCGTCCGCCCGGGAGCGCAGGTCGAAGGTCCCGTCCCGAGCCGCCTCCTTCATCAGCTTATCCGATACCGCGACGGAGACGTTGAAGTACGAGAGCTTTCCATCCTCGGTCTTGCAGTCCACGAAACGGTAGATGTCCGGATGATCGTCGAAGAGCATACCCATGAGCGCCGCACGGCGTTTTCCGCCCTGAACGACGACGGCCCCCATGGTGTTCCAGGTCTCCATGAAGGAGACGGGACCCGACGCCTTGCCGCCCGTACCCCCTCCGATCTCGGAGCCGAACTCCCGGAGATGCCCGAAGTTGCCGCCGACCCCACCCCCGAACTTGCTGATGACGCTGGCGTCCCTGACCGACTCGAAAATCCCCTCGATGCTGTCGGGAACGTCGATGACAAAACAGGCGAAGAGCTGCTGATTCTTGGTGCGCGAGGAGTGGATGCGGACGTAATCCTCGAAGGACATCGCGTCCACCCTCTTGTAGAGGAGCTCGGCGAACTCGGGCTGGACCGTCAACCCGGCGGCCGAGCTGAAAAGACAGGGCGAATTGAAGAGGAAGCGGCGGCTCAGGATGTCGCTCGCGATGTTCTTCTCCAGAGCCTGGAGCCAGTCCAGGGAACCCGGCGACTCGGGATCGAGGTAGAGGGTCTCGGCGGAGGCGATGGTTCGGGCGATGCGCCGGGTGAACTCCTCGAAGCTCCCCTCCTTCCTCAGGCCGCCCATGGAGGCGTCCCAGCGCGGTACAAAATAACGCTGCCCCAGGAGCCACATCGCGTTTTCCGACAGCCGGGGCACGGACGGCGTCTCCAGATACTCTGGAGCGATATGCGTGTCAAAACGATCTTTAAGCGAACGCTCCAAGGTTCAACTCTCCTTAACGAAAAAGCCCCCTCGCGAGGGCTTTTTGTAAAACTTATGCTCCAGAATCAACGAACCTGCTCCAAAATTAACGGACCCGCATAAAAACGCTTGCAGCACTTTTTTCATAGGGCTCAGAGCCTGAATTATCCTTAAACAGACCAACTGCTGCAGCCCGACCAGCCAATTTTTCCCGAACCATTGCATCGAGGTCATCCACTTTGTAGGAAATCCACCACTCACCATTCTTAACCTCAAAGGTGGCCGGGTTCCCGTTCTCCGGAAATTTATTTGGATTATCCAAATACTTGTGCAGAAGCTTAACTCCGTCCTTGTTGATTTTAGATGTCAGATCCTCATCGACGTTATCCGCATACAACAAGAGGCACGCAGCTTTAAGCGAGCGCATATCACTGACGACGCCCGATGCAGTAGCCGATGCAGTGGCCGGCGTGCTGGTTTTCGCTTTATACTGCGCGGCAGCCTTCACGATCTTGGCCATCAGCCCCTTGCCCGCGGGCACATCGACAAGGGAGAACTTCACGAAGGCCTCATCCATCCGAGGCGCCCAGCTGCCGACGAAGGGAACCGAGAGCTCGGCCCCGAGCACGTCCTTCACGGAGTCCAGAATCGCCCGAGGCAGTTCTTCAGCCAGGGCGTAGAGAGGAGAACTCTTGTCGCTCAGTGCGCCGTCCAGAAACGCCCGAATCGCCTCGAAGTCGAAGAAGGACGTGCTGAGGGACCCCTTCTCCAAAAGGGCCTTCAGGGTGCCGGAGATCTCGGGCGCTGTATTAAGACCAGCCGCATCCTGCACCCCCACGAAGAGAGTCTCCCCTTTCACCCCAAAGAGGATGGGGACAGGGAAAGGGAAGAGGCTGGGATCGACCTGCAGGACCATCTCCCAGCCCTTTACGTCCACGGGAGCGGTCGGCAGCGTCGCTGCGAACTTTGCACTCTCCGTGACCTTCTTGAAGATCGAGGAGGCCGCCCCCTCCCTGCCCGTCAGGGCCAGATAGGCGCCGGGCATTTTGGCCCCGGCGACCGCGGCGCTTCCGCCGCAGACCAGGGAGACGCTTCCGGAGAGGAGGTTTTCGACCTCGGACTCGGTGATGCCGTACTGGGCCAGCTGCTTGATCCCATCCTTCCAGAGCTTGGCTATCTCGGGATAGATGTCGAGATCCGACCCCTTAAAGGACAGCTTCGAGCTCAGGGCGAACAGAGGCCGTCCCCCCCCCGCCAGGAAGATCTCCCCCCCAGGCACGGGATCCATCTTCGCAAAGCGCTCCAGGTAGGCGCTGTTCAGCGCCTCCTCGATATTGACCCCCATGGAGAACAGGACGCTTCCGGGATCCTTGTCGATGCCATATTCGATCTCCAGGGGAGCCTTAAAGTATTTTTTTAGGGCGTCGAGATCGATCTCATCGATCTTCTTCCCGCCTTTTTTGTCCGCCTTTTCCTTGGCCTGCTGCTCCCCGGCCATCTTGATCAGTGTTGGGAAGTCGAGGTGCAGCAACGAGAAGTTCCTGGACTCGTGACGGCGTTTTACGGAAAGGCGCTCCTTCGGGTCCGCAAGGGCCTTGAGGCTGGCCTCGAGGTCGGCGGGAGAGAGCCCGACCAGGAGGAGCCCGTCTCTGGCCGCCAGGGCAGCCTGACTGTTGAGCAGGAAATAGGGCCCCTGAGGCCCTTTCTGGAGCTCGACATTGAGGAGGGGGCCAAAGGCCACGGCCCCGTCACCCAGGGTGAGGGACACGATATCCTCCGGCTTGGCCTTGCCGCTCGCCACGAGGTCCAGCTGGGGCTTGAGCTCCGCTGGCAGGGAGAGGGCCAATTGAAGGAACGGGGTGAGGTTCTCGTCCGTCCCGGCCAGCAGCGCGGTGGTCTTCACGGGCATCTTGCTCACGATGGCCGCAACTATACGGAATCCCTCCACCTCCCCCTTATCCAGGAGCGGGGCGAACAGATCTATGTTCTCGGAGGAGAGGATGCTTCGGGCCAAGTTCCCCAGGTCGTCGACCTGGAACACGGAGTAAATCGCGCCTGCGGGTTTTGCGCTCAGCGCATCCTGCGGGACGGCTCCCCACGCCGCAGGCACGAGGGCCGCCAGCAGGACGGCCAGACCTAAAAGCGCTCGTCGTCGAATCCCTTTCATCAACAAAAAACCTCCTTTATTTCCCGGCGTAGGCCGTATAGATCTCCAGAAAGGACTCGGGCTTCAGGGAGGCCCCCCCCACCAGGGCCCCGTCGATCGCGTCCATCGAAAGCAGCTCCTTTGCGTTCGATCCCTTGACGCTGCCCCCATATAGGACGGTCGTGCCGATATCCCTTCCGGCCGCCTCCGCAAGCAGCCCCTTGCTCCAGGCGCAGACCTCCTGCGCCTCGGCGGAGGTCGCGGACTTTCCCGTCCCGATGGCCCAGACGGGCTCGTAAGCGTAGACGACCTGGGCGGACTCGTCGGCGGAGAGCGATCCGACGGCCGACCGCAGCTGACGCTCCATGACCTGGAAGGCTCTCCCGGCCTCCCTCTCCTCCAGCGTCTCCCCGTAACAGAGCACGGGGATCAGGCCGACGTCGAGACAGGCCCTCATCTTTTTAGCGATCAGGGGTTCCCCCTCGCCCAGGATGTGGCGGCGTTCGCTGTGCCCGATGATGACGTGCGTGCAGCCGCATTCCTCCAGCATGGGGATGGAGACCTCGCCCGTAAAGGCCCCCTTCGGCTCGAAGTAGACGTTTTGGGCCCCCAGAAGCGGCATGGGGCCGGCAGCACTCCGCATCGCCTCGTTCGCGGCCCAAAGCGAGGTAAAGGGCGGGAACACGGCGACCTCCAGCTCCCGGCCCATGGCGGCCTCCAGAGGCTTTGCGGACCGAGCGAACTCGGACATGAACGCCGTCGTCTCCGCGCGGGTCATGTTCATCTTCCAGTTTCCATAGAGACGGATCTTCTTCATTCGGGGACGTGACCTCCTTCTCGCTTTTACTTTTTCGCCTTCACTTTATCTCGAATGGCGCCATCCCGGGAAGCGCCTTCCCCTCGCAGTACTCCAGGCTGGCCCCTCCGCCCGTCGAGACGTGGGAGAACTTGTCGTCGAATCCAAACTCGCGAACCGCGGAAGCGGTGTCCCCGCCTCCTATAACCGTCACGGCCCCGGCCCGGGTGCAGTCCGCGACCGCCTGGCACATGGCTCGCGTCCCCGCGGCGAATCGGGGATTCTCGAAGACCCCCATCGGCCCGTTCCACAGGACCGACTTCGCATCCTTCAGGGCCGAGGTGAAGAGCTCTATGGTCTTGGGGCCGATATCCAGCCCCATCCGGTCGGGGGGCATCTCCGTGCTGGAGACGACCTTCGTCTCCGACGCGTCGAGCACGGCGGCGACGACGCTGTCCACCGGAAGGAGCAGCCGGACTCCCCTGGCTTTGGCCTCCTCGAGGGTCTGCCGGGCGAAGTCCAGTCGATCCGTCTCGCAGAGCGAGCGGCCGATCTCGAGTCCCTGGGCTCTCAGAAACGTGTAGGCCATCCCCCCTCCGATGAGGATCGTCGTGGCCTTGTCCAGGAGGTTCCCGACGACGTCGATCTTGTCGGATACCTTCGCCCCGCCCAGAATCAGGACGAAGGGCTTTGCCGGGGCTTCGCTGACGGCCCCGAGCATCTCCCCCTCCCGGACCAGGAGGTCCCCCGCAAAGGACGAGAGCAGGGGGATCACCCCGCTGGTGGAGGCATCGGCCCGATGGGCCGCGCTGAAGGCATCCATGACGAAGACCTCGAAGGGCTTCGCCAGCTCGGCCGCGAAGGCCGGATCGTTCTTCTGCTCCTCGGGGTGAAAGCGCACGTTCTCGAGGAGGGCGACCTCCCCCTTGGACAGGGCGTCCAGGGCGGCCTGCACCTTGGGGCCCACGCAGTCATCGACGAACAGGACCTTGACCCCATAGGCCCTCTCCACGTCCGGGACGATCTGCTTCAGGGACAGGAGGGGATCGGACGCCCCCTTGGGGCGGCCAAAGTGGGAGACGAGCGCCACCCTCGCGCCCCCGTCCAGGAGCTTACGCAGGGTACTCTCGTGAGCCCGGATCCGCGCGTCGTCGGTAACCCTTCCATTCTTGAAAGGGACGTTGAAATCAACCCGCATCAGAACTTTTTTGTTTTTTATATCCTCAAGACCGAACGTTTTCAGTTTCACCCTCGACCCCTCCCAACATGCCTTTTTCCTTGTCCTCAGCCTCGATCCCATCCTGCCTTGCCGTCAAGGCATCGGCATAACCGCTCAATCGCTGCCAACGATATTTTACCGTACTTTTGGTGATCGGTGGAGAGAGCCCCTCCCCCAATTCCGCAAGGGAGGCCTCGGGATTCCCCAATCGGGCCTCGACCAACTGGCGCAGGGCCGGGGGAAGCCGATCGATGAGCCCGGCGTCCCGAATTTCGAGGGCCAGCGCCGTCTGCTCCTCGGCGACCTTGAGGGTCCTCTTGATATTGGCCGTGTCGCAGTTCCGGATCCGATTGGCCCGGTCCCGCATCGACCGCATGATGGCCATGTCCTCCATGCGCAGGGATATCCCGGTCAGCCCCAGCTTGCTGAAGAAGGTCACGATCTTCTGCTGATCGCGCAGAATCATCTCGTGCGTCCCATGGAGCAGGCGCCTTTGCCATACGATGCGCGTCCTCGGCAGGAGTCCCTTCAGGATCGCGGCAGCGGAGGGGGACGAGACGCGCAGGACCAGGTAGTATCCGGACCTCGGGACGTAGAGCCCCCCACAGCCGCCCCAGAGGCCGCGCAGCCAGGACCAGTGCGAGGCGGTCGGAGAAACGGCCTCCAGGAGTTCCATGCCGTAGGACTCGAGCGTCGCCGGGAGGTCGTCGGGCAGCCGGATGCGTACGCGGCCCTTCATGTCCTGCGGGACAGCCAGGGCGTCGGCAAGGCTCCAGCGTCCGGCCCAGGGCGTCCTTCGCCAGAGGCGAAACAGGCGGCGGACGGCCCAAAGGCGCGAGGTGCCTATGTGCAGGGGGTCCCTGCCGCGCCCCGACGCCAGCCCCGAGAGCAGCCCCGCGCACTCCGCCTCCGCCTGGAGGGGATCCTCGACGGGATGAACGATCCATTCGTCCCAGAGTTCTTCGGCCAGGGAGTTCAAGTCAGCCCCTCCAGGTCGGATCCCCGATTCGGATATCCAGGTCCTGATAAATCCAGATCCCGATAAAGCCGGAAGAGGACCGCCGCCAGCTTCTGGGAGTCGTGACGCAGGAGCCGCGCCTCCGTGATGCGCACCATGGGGACCTCGATGCAGGTACAGCCCAGCCGGCGCAGTTCCTCCCTCTGATGACGGTTCAGATGGAGCGGTGCCGCCCCGTCCCGGCCGTAGGCCGCGACGATGTCGTCCGGTATGGGCTCGCTGTTGACGACGATGAATTCGGGCACCTTTCCCAGCGCTGCGGAGACCCACTCGAGGTGCTGGAGGATGTTCATGCCCTCCGTCTCCTCGGGCTGGGTCATCAGGTTGCAGACGTACACCTTCGGAGCCGGGGAGGCGCAGAGCCTCCTCGAGAAGTCCGGCAGGAGAAGGTTGGGGATGACGCTGGTGAAGAGGCTCCCCGGCCCCAGCAGGATCATCTCCGCCCCATCCACCGCCTGGAGCACCTCGGCGAGGGGGCGGGCATTCTGGGGCTCGAGCCAGATCTCCTTGATTTTTCGGCCGTTTCGCGATATCTCGAGCTCTCCCCGTACCTTCGTTCCATCCTTCGTCGTCCCCGCAAGGGAGATGGGCTCGGTGGTGACCGGCAGGACCCTGCCCCGGATGGCCAGAAGGTGATTCATCTGCTCGACCGCGACTCTGAAGTCGCCGCAGAGCTCCGAGACGGCCAGAAGCAGCAAATTTCCCAGGCTGTGCCCGGCGAGCTCCCCGCGGTCGAATCGGAAATCCAGCAGCTGTTTGAGCGAGTTGTCGTTCTCCGCGAGGGCGACCATGCAGTTCCGCACGTCCCCGGGCGGCAGAACCCCCCACTCGGTACGCAGACGCCCGGAGCTCCCCCCCTCGTCCGTCACGGCCACGACCGCCGTGATGTTGCGGGTGAAGGCCTTCATCCCCTTCAGCAGCGTGGAGAGCCCCGTCCCCCCGCCGACGGCCACGATGAAGGGCCCCGAGGACAGACGCCGCTCGATGGCCCCCTTGAACGGGTCCTCGGCCCGGACGCGCCTGCCGCGGAACGGACGGATGCCGAACACCACCATGAGGAAGAACGCCGTGAATAAGCCCAGGGCGAAGCTCAGTGCCCATTCGATCACCATGGCTGTACCCGCGCCCTGTCCCTGTGGATGATGGCGACCCCGCCGCGCAGTTTTTCGTAACGGCGATAAAGCCACTCCGCGACGGCAACCGAACGATGCTGGCCGCCCGTGCAGCCGATGGCGACGTGCAGCTGCATCTTGCCCGTCTCCAGGTAGCGGGGGACGAGGAAGTCCAGAAAGCGGCCGCTCTGCTCCAGGAACTCCGCAGTCTCGGGAAAGGACAGGAGGTATTCCTGGACGGCGGGGTCCGTCCCCGTGAGGGGCTTGAGCTCCGGGACGTAGAAGGGATTGGGGAGGAGGCGCACGTCGAGGACGTAGTTGCTGTCCTGGGGAACCCCGTATTTGAAGCCGAAGGAGCTGAGGATCAGGGACATGCCGTTTTCGACGTCCCCCAGGAACTCCTGGAGCAGGCGCTGCCGGTGCTGCTGGGGGTCCAGGAGGGAGGTGTCGATCACGACGTCGGCCCGCTCCCGTATGGGGGCCAGAAGGGCGCGCTCCCTTCGGATCCCCTCCTGCACGGAGAGGCTGCCCCCCAGGGGGTGACGGCGCCGAGTCTGCTCGAACCGGCGGATCAGGGCCTCGTCGGACGTATCCAGAAAGATGATCCGAACCCGCGGCATCACGCTTCGGATGTCGTCGACGACCTCCAGAAAATCATCCGGCCGCTCGACGTTCCGGATATCTATCGTCGCCGCGACCCCCGTTTGGCTGGCGGCGCGGTGTCCCGCCAGCAGATTGAAGAGCTGCGGCAGCAGACCGGGGGGGATATTGTCTATAGCAAAAAAGCCAAGGTCCTCGAGGACCTTGAGGGCCGTCGTCTTGCCGGCACCGGACATGCCCGTCACGATCACGAACTGCTTGATGTCACCCATCCCATCCATTCCCTCCGGTCCCTCCATCGAACGCTCCCTCCCCTGCCTGGCCCCGGCAACCTCGCATAATGGACACTGGCTATTGTACACGCGAAGCCCGAAAGAGGGGACTCGGTTTTTCCCCCATTTTCGTATCCCACCTCTTTCCCACCCCCAAAGACCACCCCCAGCGAACACTCTTCCTCGTGCTCTCCATAGGATATAATCGATTTGCGGAAGAAGCGGGATATGTCCTGCCGGGTCGGTCACTTTAAGCTCATTCGTTGTTTGTTGTTTAAGGTTATTCAAGGAGGAGGATGTCAGTGCAGAAAAGATTTCTTGGGCTGCTGTTTTTGTTGGCTCTGTTCTCATGGAGTGCGTATCCGGGAGAGGGTGCACTGCCCGCAGGGATTCAGAGTTTCGCCCCCACGGGGAGGGTCTCGGAGAACGTCTCCTTCCGCATCGTCTTCAAGGACGTCATGGTATCCGCCGGGGACGTCGACAAGACGGTCGGACCGGAGGACTTCCCCTTTACCGTGACGCCGGCGATTCAGGCGGAGGGAAAGTGGCAGAACCCCCGTACCTTCAGGGCCCGACTCCTGGCGCCTCTCGACGCGGGGACCTCCTACGTCGCCGCCATCCGCGAGGGCCTGAAGACCCTCAAGGGCGGGAGGATAGGGACCGGGGAGTTTCGGTTTCAGACGGATTCCCCCTCCGTGAACGGCGTCCGAGCGGTGCGGGAACGCGGCGGAAGGGCCGCCTTGCTCCTGGACTTCAACATGCCGGTGGATCCTGTCAGGCTAAAGGGATTTTTGAGCGTCCTGGACGAAGATGACGAGAAGATCCCCTTCTCGTTGGCCGGAGCGCTTCCGTCCAAGACGATCCGGGTCCAGCTCTCCATTCCGGATGCCTCGAAGGCGCTGAAGTTGACCGTCAATCTGGCCGCCGGCCTGACCGCCGGGGGCGGGAACCTCGGCCTGACGGAGGATTACTCCGCCACGGTGACCCTCAAGCCGGTTCTGGTCGTGGAGAGCCTTGGTGCCGACGAGGACTCGATTGTCGTCAACTGCAGCTTCGCCGTGGACACCGAGGCGGCCAGGGATTTCATCGCCATCGAGCCGTCCGTTCCCTTTACGCTCTCCTACAGGTACGGCGGCAGGTTCAGCATAAACGGGGACTTCAAGCCGCGCAGCCGTTTCATCGTCACCCTCCGCAAGGGGCTTCCCGCGAAGGACGGCGGGCTCGTGCTGGAGGAGGAATTCAAACAGGCCGTCATCATGCCCGACCTGAAGTCCTCGATCTCCCTGCCCGCCCCGGGGGTGTACCTCGCGGCCATCGGGGACGGAAGGATTCCCCTGGACCTCGTCAACGTCAAAAAACTCCAGGTGGACCTCTGGAGGCTCTACGAGAACAACATCCCCTACGTGGTCCGCGGCGATTACGACTCGTTCCAGAGGGACCTGGCCAGAAGGGTCCACAGCAGCGAGTTCGACCTCTCGCTTCCCCTGAATGAAAAGGTGCGACGTGCCCTCTCCCTGGAGGAGATCGGCGGGGGCAAACGGGGATTGTTTCTGCTCTCCGTCCGCGATCCCGATGGGGAGTATTGGGACGAGGAGACTCAGATCGTCAACCTGAGCGACCTGGGACTCGTGGCGCGGGTCTGGGAGGACGGAATGCTGCTCTGGGCCAACACGCTCTCCTCGGTCCAGCCCGTCGAGGGCGCCGAGGTGCGCGTCTACAGCGACGCTAATCAGGTTCTGGCCGAGGGAAAGACCGACAAGGACGGGCTCCTCGTGATCCAGAGGCAGGAGCCCTGGAGCACGAGCGAGAACGAGACCCCAAAGCTGGCCGTCGTCACCCGCGGCGAGGACATCACCTTCGTTCGCCTGACGAGGGGGCTGCTCTCCCAGGAGACCTTCGACACGGCCGGACGCCCCTGGCTGAGGTCCGGTTACGACGCGGTCCTCTTCTCCCCCCGTGACATCTACCGAACCGGTGAGGAGGCCCCGTTCAAGGCCGTGGTGCGCAACAGCGACATCTCGACCCCAAAGGCGTTCCCCGTCCTCTTCGTCGCCCGCGACCCCCTGGGACGCAAGGTACGTCAGGAGACGGCGCTCCTCAACGACGAGGGCGGCGCGCCCTTCACGCTCTCCCTCCCCTCGAACGCCCTGACCGGCTTATGGACGCTCTCCCTCGTCGTCCCCGGGAAGGAGGACGATCCGCTGGCCAGGATGAACTTCCACGTGGAGGATTTCGCCCCCCCGCGCATCGAGGTGAAGGCCGAGACGGAATCCAGGTTCCTGCTCCACGAGGACACCGTGAAGATGGACGTCTACGCGCGCTACCTCTTTGGGGTGGACGGCGCGGGGCTGCCGGCAAAGGTCTACTGGACGACCAGGCCCTCCGACTTCGCGCCCGTCCGGGACCGGTGGAAGGGGTATGTCTTCGGGGACCCCTCGCGGGCCTTCTCGGCCGGCGACGGGGAGTTCGACGAGACGAAGCTCGACGAATCCGGAAAGGCGGAATTCAGTCTGAGCCTCAACGCCGATTGGTCGGCGCCCTCGACCATCGCCCTGACCCTGAGGGCCGAGGTGCAGGAGGACGGCGGACGGTGGGTATCCAGGTCGCTGACCCTCCCCTATTACCCCACCCCGTGGCTTCTGGGGATTGCGGCGCCCGAGGGGGAATTGGCCGTCAAGAAGGATCTGGACTTCAAGGTGGCGGCCATCGACCCCAGGGAGGACCCGGCAGATCCCGGCGAGCTGACCGCGGTGCTCTACCGCGTGACCTGGAACTACAACATGGTGACGCTGGACGGCCATACGCGCTGGCAGAGCACTGAGGAACTGACCGAGGTCGCAAGGAAGTCCCTCACCCTCGAGGATGGCCTGGGGACGGTATCGTTCAGGCCCGATCACTGGGGAACCTATCTGGTTCGCGTCTCCGACGGGGATGAGAAGGCACGGGCCTCGTATCGATTCTACGCGGACGATCCCGCGTATGCCGACCGCGGCGGCTCTCAGCTGCTCGACCGCGTCGAGGTCGAGACGGACAAGAAGTTCTACAGGGTCGGGGACACGGCGAAGGTGACGCTGCGCTCACCCTTCGAGGGGCTCCTGCTGTTCAGCGTGGAGGGGGCCGGGTTGATCTCCCGCAATGTGGTGAAGGTCGACAAGGCCGAGACCGTCGTCGAGGTCCCCGTGACCGCGGAGATGGTGCCGAACGCCTGGTGCACCGCATGGCTCATTCGCCCGGTCGCCGAGGAGGAGGCCTGGGGCGCGCACCGCGCCGTCGGCGCCGTGCGCCTGAAGGCGGACCTCTCCCCCTATCGTCTGGATGTCTCCCTGGAGGCCAGGGAAAAAGCCGAGCCCGCAACGGCGCTGCCGGTGACCCTGACCCTCAGGGATGCGGAGGGGAAACCGGCTAAAGCCGAGGTCTCTCTGGCGTTGGTCGACGACGCCGTCCTGGGGCTGACGGGTTACAAAACGCCGGACCTCTTGAATCATTTCTGGGGGCTCAAGGAACTCGGCTCTCAGGGGTACGACCTCTACGACCTGCTCATCCCCGTGGAGTCCCGCGGCACCGAGCTCCTGCATCCCGCAGGCGGAGCGGCCGTAGCCGCCCTTGCGGGGTCCGATACCGCACAACGTTTCAAGATCCTCTCCCTCTTCCAGGGAGTCCTCTCGGCGGACGAGTCGGGCGTCGTGAGGACGGAGCTCGCGCTGCCGGAGTTCAGCGGGCGCGGAAAACTCTTCGCCGTGGCGGCCTCGGGCAACCGGTTCGGGATGGCGGAGCAGATGGTCCAGATCGCCCGCAGCGTGGTGACGGAGGCGGACCTGCCGCGTTTCGCCGCCCCCGGCGACGTCTTCAACGCCCCCGTGACCGTGTTCAACACCTCGGAGGAAAGCCGCGACGTCAAGGTCGAGATCCTCGTGCAGGGCGGCCTGAAACCCGATGAATCCGCGACGACCCTGGCGATTGGGCCGAAGAGCTCCGTCCGATGGGGGACGACCGTGAAGGCGCTCGAACCCGGAACCGCGACGTGGACCGTTCGGACCTCCTGGACCGAGGATGGGGCGGAGAAGAGCTTCGATCAGAAGAGCTTCGATCAGGAGATCGAGTTGCCCGTCCGTTCGCCCTGGCCCATCGTCTCGAGGTCGGGGTCCGGGACCTTCAAGGCGGGGGAGACGCGCATCGACATCCCGAAAAAGGACTTTGCCGGCGACCTGCTGGGCAGCCTGACCTTGTCGGACTCCCCGGCCGTGGACCTGACCCGGGCCGTCACCTATCTGCTGAACTATCCCTACGGCTGCCTGGAGCAGACCCTCTCCAGCGCATGGCCCTTCCTGATCCTGCCGGAGGCCGTGGCGAAGGTCGATCCGCTCCTGGTAGACAGCCGCTCGGTGAAGGAGAAGACCGATTCGGCGATAGCGCGGATACAGTCCATGCAGCTCTACGACGGGTCCTTTACGATGTGGCCCGGCGGCACGTCCACCTACGCGTGGGGCAGCGTCCACGCGACGCACTTCCTGGTGGAGGCCCGCAAGGCGGGGGTGCCCTATCCCGAGGAAATGCTTCGGGGAGCGATGAACTGGCTGAAGGAGTACCTGGCGTCCCTGCCCGACAACCGGTACCCGTCCGCGGAGAAAGATGACTTCACCACGAAGGCTTACGGAACCTACGTCCTTGCCCTCAGCGGAGAAAAGCCGCTCGGCTGGATCGAGTACCTGAAGGAGAATCAGACGAACATGTGGCCGTCCGGCGCCATCTGGCTCGCCGGGGCTGCAGCCCTGACCGAGGGCCGGCCGGACGCGCTGCGCGCTCTGGGGCTCAAGGGCGGTTCGGCTCCGGCCGAGTCCCGCTACAGGACTCTCGAGTCCGACGTCCGCAACGACGCTCAGCTGCTCTCGCTCTGGATGGAGGTCGAGCCCGGCGCCTCGGAGGCGGTGCAGCTGGCGGCACGGCTTCTGAAGGCGGGAATGGAGAACCGCTGGTACAGTACGCAGGATAATGCCGCGGTCCTGATGGCGCTTGGCCGATACAGCCTGAAGGTCGGGACCGAGAAGGCCCAGCTCGAGGGCGCCTTGCTCGACGCGGAAAAGAAGGAGCTGCTTTCGTTCCGGAGCGGAAGCTCCGCCTCGGTCCCCATGTCCGATCTGCCGGAGTCCGGCCTCGTGCTCTCCATTAATGGGACGGGCAGCGGCTACTACAGCTGGACGCTTCTCGGATACCCTGTCGGTCGGCCCAAGCCCGAGAGCCGGGGGCTGAAGGTTACCAGTACCTGGCTCGACGAGAAGGGAAACAAGCTCGACCCATCCAGGCCCGTGCCTCAGGGGATGAGGGTCCAGGTTGTCCTGACCCTCGTGCCCTCCCTCCCCGTAAGCAACCTGGCCCTCTCCTGCCTACTCCCCGCAGGGCTGGAGATAGAGAACCCGAGGCTCTCGGACGAGGGCGAGGAGGCGAGCCTGTTCCGCAGCGACGTCAGGGACGATCGCCTGCTGCTCTTCGCCGATCGGCTCTCGCAGGCGGCGACGTATCGCTTCCGGGTCCGGGCGGTAACGAAGGGGACCTTCGCCGTGCCGCCCATCTCGGCCGAGGGAATGTACGACCCCGAGATCCGCTTTATCGGCGAGACGCCCCCCCCGCTCGTCATCGAGTGACCGTCGGCGGGCCCGATTCCGGACCTCTTCGTAAGGACAAAAAAGACGGGCGCCTAAAAGGCGCCCGTCTTTTTTTGCCCGTTCCCGGCTTTCCTCGTCGGAACCTCGGGGCCCTGGAAGTGAGGAATCAGTCGGGCAGGGGCGTCTGCTTCAAAACCTCGTATCCCGCGTCGAATGCCCGGAGGTTGAGGTCCGCGATCTTCTGCACGGGGAAGTGCACCGCGACCACCTTGCGCAGGGAATCGGGGGAGGCGATTTTTTCCAGCTCCAGGACCCGCCCGACGCAGCCCAGGGCCACCATGTTCGTGACGATCTCCCGTCCCAGCTCCTCCCGGGCCGTCCTGACGATGGGCAGCACGTAGATGCGGGCGTCGATGCGCGTCTGAGTGCTCTCGACGCTACCGCCGCCATAATCCCCTATGCGCACGCCCGGAAGGTCCGTGACGAAGAAATCGTCGTAAACAATTCGTCCTCCGGGCTTGGTATCGGCGGCAAACTCGTCCGCGGCAGCCTGGGTCAGGATGACCTGGAGGCTGGGGGCGATCACCTTGGGGTAGTCGATGGGCTCGGACGATATGACGACCTCGGCCTTGGACTTTCCGCCCCTTGCCTCGGGTCCGTAAGCCTGGGACTGGACGACGTAAAGCTCCGGCTCGTAGTGCGTAATGGCCTGGCCGATCAGCTCCGTGGCCAAAATGACCCCCTGTCCGCCGGATCCGGCGATGCGAATTTCAAACCTCTCCGCCGCCATGTCCCCTACCCCCTTGCCTTATCGATGGCCAACTTCCGGTACCGCTCCGTATACTCCGGGACGTCCTTGTTGACGAACTCGCCGCAGACGATCCTGCCCGCCAGCTCCTCGGGGCTCATCGTCCGGGCCTTGGCCAGGGGTACGGAGGCCTCCTTGAAAAAATTGTAGTTCTCGATGGGGAGCCTGCGGTCGTTCTTGCGGCCGAACTGGGTGTGGCAGTGGGTCACCACCTCGATGACCGAGAACCCCTTCTTTTTGATCCCGTTCGTGATGTACGTCTCGGCCTGGCGGGGATTGGCGATGGTCGTCCGGGCCACGTACGAGGCGCCCGCCCCCTCCGCCAGTTTGCAGATGTCGAATGCCGGGTCGATGGCGCCGTAGGGCGTCGTCGAGGCCCAGGCCCCAATGGGCGTCGTCGGGCTGGCCTGTCCGCCGGTCATGCCATAAATGTTGTTGTTCATGACGATGGCGGTTATGTCGATGTTGCGCCGGCAGGCATGGATGAAATGGTTTCCCCCGATGGCCGTGCAGTCGCCGTCCCCCATCACGTCCACCACGGTGAGCTCCGGGCGGTGCAGCTTGATCCCCGTCGCGAACGCCAGGGAGCGCCCGTGGGTGGAGTGGAGCGTGCAAGCGTTGATGTAGCCCGCCATGCGGCTGGAACAGCCGATCCCCGAGGCCAGCACCGTGTTGGACTTCTCCTTCTTCAGTGCGACAAGCGCCCGGATCAGGGAGTGCATGATGATGCCGTGCCCGCACCCCGGGCACCAGATATGGGGCATGAACCGCGTCCGAACCCAGCTGAGGACCTCCGCACTCGGCATGTCAGGCCACCTCCTCGATCTTACGGCCGATCTCGGACGGCTTGAAAAGCTCGCCGTTCACGAGATTCAGGGGCAGGACCTCGCTTCTGCCGCGAAACAGGCGCTCCACCTCGAGGACCATCTGACCGCAGTTGAGCTCGGGGACGATGATCGTCCTCGCCCCAAGGGTCATTTTGGCCAGTTCCGCGTCCGGAAAGGGCCAAAGCGTTATCGGGCGAAAGAATCCGACGGGAACCCCCTTCCTGCGCGCGTCCCGGACGGCGCGCAGGGCGGAGCGGCCGACGCTGCCGTAGGCCACCACGACGATGCCCGCCCCGTCCATGAACTCGGATTCGTACTCCACGACCTGGGACCTGGCCCGATCCACCTTGCTCATCAGGCGCAGTATCTTCCTTTCGATCTCCGGTGGATTGTTCGTCGGGAACCCCCAGTCGTTGGTCGTCAGCCCCGTGACGTGCCAGGAGTAGCCGTCTCCGAAGGAGGCCATAGCCGGAACCCCCGTCACGGGATTCGGCTCGTAGGGGGTGAACTTCTCGGGCGGGACCGACGGGCGTGGCCGGTTCTCCAGCTTTACGGACGAGGGATCCCTCTTCGCGACCTTTTCCCTCATGTGCCCCACGACCTCGTCGCTGAGGATCAATACGGGCTGACGGAACCGCTCCGCCATGTTGAAGGCCTTGACGGCGAGGTCGTAACACTCCTGCACCGACGATGGGGCGTAGCAGATCGTCGCGTGGTCGCCATGGGTTCCCCACCGCGCCTGCATGACGTCCTGTTGAGCCGTCTTGGTCGGCGTCCCCGTCGAGGGCCCCCCTCGCATGACGTCCACGACCACGATGGGGATCTCCGCGATGTAGGCTAGGCCCAGGTTCTCCTGTTTCAGGGAGAAGCCCGGACCGGAGGTCGCCGTCAGCGCCTTGGCCCCGGCGATGGAGGCGCCGATGGCGGAGGCGATTCCCGCAATCTCGTCCTCCATCTGGATGAAGTGTCCCCCCCTCCTGGGAAGCTCCTCGGCCATGACCTCCGCAATCTCCGTGGAGGGGGTGATCGGATACCCTCCGAAAAAGTTGCAGCCCGCCAAAAGGGCGCCGTACGCCAGAGCGGTATTGCCCTGCCAGAAAGCGAACTCAGGCATCCGCATCCCCCTCTTTCTCTCTATCCTTCTCCTTTTCCGTAATCGTTATCGCAAGGTCCGGACAAATATTTTCGCACTGGCGGCAGCCTATGCAATCGTGTTCCCGAACCGGCGTAGATTTCAGACGATCGCTCAACTCCAGCACAGATCTCGGACAAACGCCGACGCACAGGGAGCACCCCTTGCACCATGCGATGTTGACCCCCACCCTGAACTGTTTTTTTTCGGCCAACGACAACAACCCCCTCGGTGTTTACACAGGACACGGCACAACGTAACCTGGAAACGATCAAACGGGACGCAAAGCGCCGTTGCGAACATGCCCCCTCGACAGAACGCAACGGCGGAACCTTTACGTCCCGATGCCGCTCAAAAAGCCAGTTTATCTTTTTCGTTGGACGGGAGCGCGCGCTTAACGAACAACTCCCGTTCCTCGGAAAGGTCTATGATTTTTTTCTCCGTCAGCTTGTTGCCGAACCGGTCCAGGGAAATAGCCACCTTGGGACGCACCAGGTCTTTCCCGTAAGCCCCCACGACCGTGCCGACGCTGCCGTCGGAGAGCTCCACCAGGGAGCCCGAGGGATATATCCCGACGGATAGAAGCAAAACCCTCATCACGTCAGGATCGAAGTGTGTGGACATCGCTCCGGTCATAACGGACATGGCCTCCCGGCTCGGCATGGGGTTCTTGTAGACCCTCTTGGCGGTCAAGGCGTCGAAGACGTCCGCCACCGCCGCGATCCGCGCCTCGATCGAGATAGCCGTCCCGTTCAGGTTATCCGGATACCCACCGCCGTTGTAGCGTTCATGGTGCTTCCGGATGACATCGAGAGAGCGGCGGTCCGTGATTCCATTGGACGCCGCGAGCTCCTCGCCCAGCTCCGGGTGCTTCTTCATGATGGCGAACTCGCCCTCCTCCAGCTTGCCCGGTTTGTTCAGCACCTCGAGGGGAACTCTCGCCTTTCCAAGGTCGTGCAGGATGCCACCAATCGCCATAAACTCCGCCAACTCGGTCCTGCCTGGGTAAAGGCGCTCCGCCAGAAAACTCGAGAGAAGGGCGACGTTCAGGGAGTGGACGCTCGTGTATTCGTCCCAGTTCCTGACCTGCCCCAGACAAAACATCAGCTGGGGGGCTCCCGAGATCCTCCGGGCAAGGGTACGCCCCTGATCCGCGAGGTTCCGGACGTCCTCGGTCGTACACTGCCCCTGTTTGATGCGGCCGAATACGTCCTCCACCTGCGAGACCGTCTGACGCGCTAATTCCGGCTCCAGCGGCATGACCGCGGGATCCGCCACTTTCAGATAATCCTCGAGGTCCTTCAAATCGGAATTTCCGGGCAGAACGATCGGTACGGCACGGATATTGGAGCGGCGCAGCTTCGCCTCGACCCTGTCGATCGAGGATGCCAGAGACGATAGAGGGGTCCCCCGCGGAAGGAGAATTCCTCCGGACTCCCCTATGATGTCGTCGGCCACCTCGGCCACGCCGGAACAAAAATTGGATAGATCCCCGAGCGGGATATCCCGCCGAATTTTTGTCTCGGTGTTCTGTGTCCGTTCTTCCATAACTCACCCCTCCGCGAGACGGGGAAGACATCGCCGAGAAGCCGGCTCAATCATTTCTCGCATCATAGATCTGGAACTTGATTCCCCTTCGGTAATCCTCTCCAAACTTTTCGCCCGCATTACCCTCGGGGAACTCTCCCCGCCTCAGGAAGCGCTCCGTCGTCAGGAAGGAGCGTCCGAGGTCGTTCAGGGAGAGACGGAGCTGGAAACGGGCAATCTCCCCGGCCTCCACGGCCCAGGGGAACAACGCCCCGGACGGGTCGGGCAGCGCCGCGTTCTTCTCGCGGTAAAAGGCCTCGTCCACCTCAATGACGGCCCACGGGAAAAGGGAGGGGAGACGAAAGATATGGGGCATGTCGGCATCGGTCTGGAAGGGCCATTCAAAGACGGCCTCCCGCTCTCCGTTATCCTGCAGCACGCAAAGCCGAAGGCTCCCCTTGGCCGTGGGTCGATTGATCCATTCGTCCATCTCCAGAAGGATGCCGCCTCCGCACTCGATAATCTCCATCCAGGGGCGGTCCAGGGCGAGACGCGCCAAGTAGGGACTGTAACATGGCAGATCGACGATCACCCCCACGGAGTCCGGCCCATAGACCTGATCGTAAGGCACCAGAAGCTCCCAGCTCTGGCCCGATATCTCGATCGTCTCCGGCGAGACGGACTCCCAATGAATCCGCTCACGTTGAGCGTCGTAGACCATCACAAGCACGGGAAGGGAGTGCTGGAGCCAATAGGCGACATGAGCCATCTCCCCGCGACAGACGTAACCACGGGCCGCGCGTTCGAGGGCTCCGCCCTCGTCGAATCGGATCTGAAGCCCGACGACCTTGCCCATTTTGGGATACGTCTCCGCGATCTCCAGATGGGCGTTCAGGCCCGTATCTCCTCCGCGCTGCTCTCGAAAGATCAACTCGGGGAGCAGCGCGGAAATTCGACTTGCCGCATAGATGCCGATGCGCTCGGCCATATCGTTCAAGGGTCTCCACCTCACCTGACAAGGACTCGTTGGCACAACCTCAAATATTCTACCTCATTCTCCGGAAAAAACGGCCCTGAGCCCAAAGGGAAATATCGTTCATTCCCGATGGAAACGTCCCAATATCCTGATATTATAATCTACGGTCGAGGGGGGGTGAAGGGGGTCTCTTTCTCCCCTGCTCCCTTTTGCCCGACGAACGATTCAGACTGGTATCAGGAAAGGTGAGGCCCCGCATGGACCACGAATTCCCCCGTACTTCCGTTGATGCTCCAAACGTCGTTTCCGAGCCCCGGCGCCGTTCCTCCGTCCGCATGACTTCCGGAATTCGGATGTGGCTTGCCGACACGGCCTTGTTGGCCTGCGCCTTTCTGTGGGGGCTCGGCTTCGTCGCCATGAAGTCCGGGCTCTCCGTCTACTCCACGTGGTGGCTGCTCTTCCTTCGATTCGGAGGCGGAACGCTCTTGATGCTGTTTTTCTTCGCCCCACGCATACGCAGAGCCTCCGGCGGGGACCTCCTCGGGGGCGCCGTCATCGGTCTGTTCCTCTTTCTGGGTATGGGGCTCCAGACCCTCGGCCTGAACTACACCGCGGCGGGCAGACAGGCATTCCTGACCGCGGGGTACGTGGTCCTCGTCCCCCTGCTCCTGTGGGGCCTGCGAAGGCTTTTCCCCGGCTGGCTCACCCTGGCGGCGGCCCTCGTCTGTTTCATCGGCATGGGGCTCCTGACGTCGGATCTCTCCGGGCCGATGAACCTCGGAGATATCCTGACCATCATCTCGACGTTCATGTTCGCGGGACAGATCATCTCCATCGGGCACTACGCCGCCCGTGGGGACCCCATCGTGCTCACCTTCGTACAGTTCCTTGTGACCGCCGCCCTGTCGGCGCTGGCGGGGCTCCTCTCCCGTGCCCCCTTCGTATGGCAGGGCGCCCGAGGGCTCCTCGAGGTCGGCTTCGCCACCTTTTTTGCGACGTTCGCCTGTTTCCTGATCCAGAACTGCGCGCAGAAGTTCACCCTGCCCAGCCATGCCGCCCTCCTGCTCGGGCTCGAGTCCGTGTTTGGACTGCTTGGCGGCATTCTCCTCTTGGGCGAGATCTTCACGATCAGGATGGCGGTCGGTTGTCTTCTGATCTTCTCCTCCGTTCTCTCCGTCGAGCTGGCGCCGCTTCTCCGTGTCTCCGGGGTTTCCAGTGAGTCCCGCGGATGCCCTTCCCCATAGCCCCGTCGAGATAGCCCCATCGAGATGGAGAGCGTTGACGCAAGTCCGTCCTGCCGGCCCCCCAAGGGCCCATCAAGTCACCAGGTGTCGGGATAATGTCTGCCTTACGAAAGGAGGCCCGGGGAACGAGCCCCGAGCCTCCTCTTTTCTCTCAGTGGTCGGGGCGAGAGGATTTGAACCTCCGACCTCTTGGTCCCGAACCAAGCGCGCTAACCAGGCTGCGCTACGCCCCGAAAGGTTCCTTTCCGGGCCTTGAGCAATAGACACCATGTCCTCACTCCGTGCCACAAAAGGAACGAGGGGAATTTTAACACGTTCCCCTCCTCTCGTCAAACAAGGACACAAAGAAAAGTCATGGCTTTGATGCTGATGATTTCAGGCTTTTGCTTGACGGGCTTTATTGTCTACGAGTTGGGTTACAGGCTAAAATTCACCCACTCGGTGTTGTATGATTCGCGCTATTTCAGCCCGGTGTCCCTGGATCTGCTTCAGCCTGAGAAGTTGTTTTTTCATTTATGTTAAAATCAGTCCAGGACATAATCTAACCTTGATTTTGTTCTCAAGAGGGGGGATTTTTATGCCGCAGTCTGTGACGTTGGAATCTGAACGAGAGCAACTTACAAAAGAACATATCGCTGCATTGATTCAGCCTGTTGCCAAAAAGTATGGGATTAAGGCTATCTGGCTTTTCGGGTCACGAGCGCGTGGTGATCATCGACCTGATTCCGATGTCGACCTGTTGATTCGTTTAGACGGCGCGACAGTCAATGGGTTTGCTATTGGAGGTATATATAACGACTTAAATACGGCTATTCCAGATATTGATGTGGATATGATCGAGGAATCCGCTTTAGAGGACAAATTAAAAAATCTCAATCGGTCTCACGTTAACTTCAAAAAGAACGTTATACGTGAGAAGGTGTTGCTGTATGCTGAAAACTGATCGGGCTCTCGATCAGGCTCTCTTGGAGGATATTCTGGAACAATGTCTCTGGATTATGAGATACTGTGAGCTCGCAGACGCTCAGTCGCCTGGCGAACGGAACAGAATTGTCAACTCAGGGTTCAATGCAGGCGACATCTTCGACACGCTGCATTTCAATGCTGCGGTGATGAATATACAACAGATTGGCGAGTTGGCGAAAAGGTTAAGCCCGGAGTTTGTCCTTCGTACGCAGGATGAGATCCCATGGTCTGATATTAGAGGAATGCGCAACATTATCGCCCATGACTATGGAAAATTATCGGAGAACACGGTTCGGGAAATTGAACTTAGGGATATACCGAAGTTGGCGGCATTTTGCGAGAAGGTGCTCAGCGCTGCAAAAACTCAAAATGACGATATCCCCGAAGCCGAATCCGCAAGAAATCAAGCAAGAGGGCAAAAAGACCTTGGAAGGTAAAATGCCGCGGTGCCACTCACCGCGAATGACGCGGCGGTGACATTTTCTCCTGCCGATACTTCCGAGGGAGAGATCAAAGAAAAATCAAAAAGGCGGCGGCCGAGCCCATCGAGGCGACGAGAGCGGTTCGTGCCCAGGAAAGTCGCATCGCACGGCAGAGCCAGAGGAACAGGAGCCCCGCCCCGCACCACGACGTGAAGGGCCCCCATGAAACCGTCCAGGGAACGAGGGAGACAAGCCCATTCGCCAGCAGCGCCCAAAGGGAAAAGGCCCCCTCCGCCGCATCCAGCAGCCACGGAGTCAGGGGCAAACCAGCCAGATGCAGAAGGGCCACGGCCGAGGTCAGGGAGAACGCGAGCGAAAAGAAGCCGGGCGCAAGGAGGTTCAAAATCAGCCCCGCCAAGGGGACGCTCCCGAAGGTATAGGAGGTCTGGGGGAAGGAGATGAGCCAGATGGAGGGGCTGAGCACGATCCAGAAAGCCGCTCCCCGCAGGCTCCCCTCCTCGAGGACCGCGGCGATAAGGAGAGCGGCCAGGACGGACAGGCGCCAGCCCACGTTCCAGAATAGATGGGGCGAGAACAGGAGGAGGCTTACGGCGGCAACGGCAACGGAGTTTACGGAGCTCCGCGGCCGTCCGAGGAGCTCCGCCAACAGGGCGACCTGAATCATCGCGCCGGCGCGCAGGGAGCTTGGCGCGGCCCCGGTCAGGAGGATGTAGGCCCACAGGAGCAGGGAAAGCAGGGGGATCCGCAAGTGGCCTCGCCGCAGGAGCAGTGAGGCGGCAAGCACGACGCCCCCCACGTGAAAGCCCGATACGGCGAGAAGGTGGCTGGTTCCCCACGCTCGATGTGCCTCGTTCAGGGATGCGTCCCGATAACCCGTCCAGGCGGCGCGAAGATAGGCCCCCGTCAGAGCGGGCGTGTGGATGGTCAGGAGGCGGAAGACCTCATAGCGAAGGCGGTGAGGATTCCAGGGTTGTCTCGGCGTGGGTTCGAGCTTGGAGGCTGTAAGCCATGCCGTAACGCCGTAGCCCCTCCAGAACCGTTCCTCGTCGAAGCCTGTCCCTACCGCACGGCGCAGAGGACGGGAGATCCCCTCCGCCGAGAGGCGCATCCCCTCGGTCACGGTGGCGAAGGGAAGGCGGAGAAGGAAACGCCCCTGCGGGGTGTCGAGGACCACCGCGTAGGTCCGCCCCCAAGGCCGGACCGAGGTCACGATCCCCTCCGTTCGGATACTCATGGGCGCAGGGAGAGGGCGGTACAGCACGCTGACAATCCTGACGGAGGCCAACAGGGTCAGAAGAAGTACGAGGGCGAACAAGGGCCACTGCCCCCGCTCCTCCCTCCGAAAGGAACACAACAGCACGCCTGCCGCCGTGAGCAGCGCTAGGGCCGGAAGAAGAACGGGACCGGCCTCCTCCTCGAGCCCCATCGCCGTAATCAGGCCGGCCAGGATTGCCAGAAAGGGGGCTCGTTCCAGGATCGTCATATTTCTTGTCTCTTGTCGCTCGCCGCTCGGGGACAAGTCAGGGGCCGACCGTTGCCCGATCCCGGAATCCCTCGAGCTTCGCGGGCCCGATACCCCGAACCTGGACAAGCTCCTCGACGCTTCGGAATGGGCCGTTTCGCTCCCGGTACTCGACGATCCTCCTGGCCAGCGCGGGGCCGATGCCCCGCAAAGCCGTCAGCTCCGTCTCCGAAGCGCGGTTCACATCG
The DNA here is from genome assembly GCF_963548695.1 of uncultured Fretibacterium sp. NCBI lineage: Bacteria > Thermotogati > Synergistota > Synergistia > Synergistales > Aminobacteriaceae > Fretibacterium > uncultured Fretibacterium sp. Next base: position 28,467 of record NZ_CAUUWA010000011.1, on the reverse strand, counting down.
ATCAGGCCGCCGGACTTCGAGTCGGGAACCCTGGCCGGAGGCCCGACACGGACCGTCGGAGCCGCAATCACAAGGGCCTCCTGAGGCTGACGCTCCCCCTTGCGCGGCACATGTACGTGCATCCCATCCGCCAAGGGCTGGGCCAGGTTGATGGCAACGGGGTCCGCAAAGCCGTCGAGCCCACCCGCCGCGTCGACGAGATGGACCGTACGCGCGCCGGGTGGCAGGCGATAGACGCCCGGACGGCGGACGCTGCCCGTGACGTAGAGGAACCATTCCTCAGATGCGGGTTGAGTGGGTTGAGCGTGTTGAGCGGATGGGCCGGAGGAATCGGCTTCCCGAGACGATGAAGCAGGCGTTCCGCCGTGCTCCTGACGCCTGACGTCCCGAGTGCCGGAAGGCGACGAAAGGGAGGAAAGGTGCTCCCGAACGGAGGGCAGCCCCCGAACCAGAATCCCCGCCGCAAGAAAGCAGATCATACCTACGGCGACGCAGAACGCACCTCGGTGCCTCTCCCAGAGAGTCCGCCACATTCGACCCCCACCTCCTCGATTTTAGGCTCCTAGGAAATCTCGTCCTTTGCAGGCGCCGAGGTTGAAACGGCGGTCCTGTTGGACCAAACGGAGACGGCCAGCCACAGGACCTCCAAGGGCAGCGCCGCCAGCAGGACCCAATGCGAAAAGCCCAGCCCCTCGAGGAGCCCCTCGGCCCTCAGCCCATCGATGGACAGGCGCATGGCGGAATAGAGGATCAATCCCAGCGGGGTGATCACGGAGGCGCTCCCCAACCTCCTTTCCCGGCTTCTGTGTCGCAGGGTGAAGCGCTCGACGGCTAAAAGGATCACGAGGATCGCCAGAGAGGCGACGGAGTAGTAGATCTGGGTGGGATGGCGCATCACGGACGCCGGGTCGTAGGGGAAGTGCACGCCGAAACGATGCAGCGTGGGGATCCCGACGCAGCAACCGTTGAAAAAGCACCCCCATCGTCCCAGGGCCATCGTGAAGATCGCCGGAGGGGCGACGACGTCGCAAAGCCGCTGGAAGGGAAGCTTCGGATTACGCCAGCAGAGGAGGAACGCGGCCAGAAAGGCCCCCGTAAACGCCCCCACCTCCGAAAGACCTCCATGGCGAAGGTCCAGGAGCAGGGAGGGGTTTTCATGATAGGCATCGAAGTTCCAGAGGTACTCGAAGGCCCGCGCGCCAAGGAGCATGGCGAAGAACGCCCATCCGATCACGCGCCGGGCCTCGCCGTCGTCCACCCCGTAGAGCCGAAAACGCCGAATGCTCCAGAGCATCGCAAGGGAAAGCGCCAGCATCCAAAAAACATAGTACGTATCGAGGGTTATCGTTCCAATCTTTATGAGAACGGGAAACATGGGGATCCTGATTCGGTCAGCGGCGCCTGCGATGGTGCGGGAAACGCGACGATGCGGGCCTGTAGCCACCGCCCTCCTGGAGTTTAGCGGCATCGATCTTCGGCATGACGACCACCTTGCGCTCCGGGGCCTCCCCCACCGACTCAGTCTTGACATCCTCCCGATCCTTGAGGGAGGTGTGAATCACCCAACGCTCCCAGCTGAGCATGGGGTCGAGGCGAATGGGGACCCCGTACTCCACGACCTGCCTGGCCGTCGCCTCGGCCAGGCGCTCCAGGCTTCGTATCCTGCGTTCCCTGTAGCCGTTACTGTCAAGACGGACGCGGGGCTGCGACCCGGGGTCGCGCAGGGCGAGGTTCAGCAGGTACTCCATGGACTTCAGGCCGTCGCCGTGCCGGCCAACCAGGATTTCCGCGTCCTGCCCCTCGATGTCGACGACGTTTTCCTCCTCGCGAAGAACCGTGTGGGCGCGAAGCTCCATAAGCTTCAGCAGGTCGTCCACGAAGTCCCGCCCCCTGCAAAGCAGGGAGCGCTCGGGCAAGGTCACCTCAACCTTGAGTTTTTTGCCGAACAATCCTAAAAATCCTTTTTCGGAGCCAATCACCTCGGACCGGAGTTCCTCCGCGGGAACGCCCCATTGACGGGAGGCCAGAGCCAGCGCTTCCTCGACGGTGTTCACGTCGAAAACAAGATGCTTATCATCAATAACATGTCTATCGCCGGTCATGGAAAAAACCTTCTTTCCTCAATTCGTCCTTTCAAATCTACCTCGAATCCATCCCCGCCCCTCCCCGCATCGCGACGCTCACGCTCCGGATTTGCGCGTCGGCTTCTCTTGGAAGAGCAGTGGTTTTTCCTGCATTTCCTGGCTGGTCCTGCGGATGACGCGCAGCTGATGAACCACCCCGAGCAGGGAGGAGACGCCCCAGTAAAGCAGAACCCCTCCAGGCAGGCTGAGGCAGATGAAGGTCAGGAAAATGGGCATGAACCAGCTCATCATGGCCATCTGGGGGTTCCCTGAGGCTGAAATATGCTGCTGATACCAGGTAAGGAACGCGATGATCAACAGAAGGACGGTGTTGGGAAGCCACACGCCCAGGTTGGAGAAAAGCAGCGAGGGGTTGGTCAGGGCGGAAAAAACCACCATGACGAAGCCAAGCTGGCTGTTCGGAATGGGGACTCCGGCCTCATCCACCAGATTGATGGCCTTGGCGATGGTCGTCAGGACTGATCCGTCGAGCTGGACGGACAAGAATGTAGCGTCGGTAAAACCGTGACGGGACAGGGCGCTGTAGAGCAGGATGAAGATGGGAAGCTGAATGAGCAGGGGCAGGCACCCTGCAGCCGGGTTGACCTTGTGCTCCTTATAGAGGGACATCACCTCTCGGTTCAGTGTCTCCTTGTCGTCCTTGTATTTCTCCTGCAGGACCTTCATCATAGGCTGAAGCTTCTGCATCCTCTGCATGCTGACCATCTGTTTCTGCGTCAGGGGATGCATGGCGATGCGAACCAGAATCGTCAGGAGGATGATCGCCAGCCCCCAGGAGTTCGTCAGCAGGTAAAGGCTTTCCAAAAGCCATGTCATAAAGTTTCCGGCCTGTGTCCACAAATAACTCAAAAAAGTTCACCATCCCTATCCGACTTGGCAGAACCGCAACGTCTCGGAGGAGGGTCGTAGCCCCCCTCGTGCCACGGGCCACACTTCAAGAGGCGCCGAAGCGTCATCCATGCGCCCATGAAAAAACCCCATTCCTGGAACACGACAAGCGCGTACTGGGAACAGGATGGGTAAAAACGGCATCGGTGTCCCAGCAGAGGCGATATGAAACGCTGATACCCTCGAATTAGCAGCACCACCAGAACTGCGACGGGACTGCCACAGCGTCGCCGACGCGAGCCCCGCGGGCGTTCAGGGAACACGATGCAAGACGGGCGCATCCCAGTCCGCTCCACCCCACCCATCGAGCAAAAGACCCTGACGCCACAGGACCCTGGTCATATCATGCCAGACGGCAACGGCGGAGGCGCCAAGAGCCCGGTCCTTCAGAGAGAGGACGAGCGCCGCATCCGAGACCACCCAAGGCGCCAGACGCCGAAAGGCCTCGCGCAGAATGCGGCGCCCCCGGTTGCGGACATGGGCCTTCCCCTGCCGCTTGCCCACCGCGTACCCCACGCGCGGTTCGAGTTGCCCCGGACTCCTCAAAAACAACAACCGCACCAGATCTCCCTGGACGCGAAGACCGGTGCGGAAGATGAGGTCGAACTCCCGACCTTTCCTCAGGGTTACGCCATGGTCAGGCACTTGCGGCCCTTGCGCCTTCGGTTGCGAAGGATCTTGCGCCCCGAGGGAGAGGAAGAACGGGCGAGAAAACCGATCTTCCTCTTGCGCGGCTTTCTGTGCGGCTGAAAGGTCCCCTTATCCATAAACAACGCCTCCTTACTGTCTATCTATCCTAACGAAAACTTTGCGAAAGAGTTTCATAATAGAGCCAAACAGGGCTTAAGACGACAAAACAAGCTGTGCAACAAGCACATAAACTAAGATAGTATAGCATAAACTCTGAAATTTGGACACAACCATTTTCGACCCTCCGCAGGGCTCTGCCCTGCGGAGGGTCTCAGGTCGTGACAAGTTGGAGGCGGTTACACTTCCCCCGCCCCCACGGACTCCACGGCCACGACCTCGGCTGGTGCCTCCAAAATTGCGTCCTCCGGACCCGGCGGCAGTGTTTCCCCCTCCGGATCGGACAGGACGGGCTGCGTCCCATCCTTCTTTTCATCGGAGAGAGCGATGGGGCGAAAGACGCTCGACCCCGTCCCGGCTGGGACCAGATGTCCGATGATGACGTTTTCCTTGAGCCCGTGCAGCGGATCGACCTGTCCCTTGACGGCGGCCCCCGCGAGGATCTGCGCCGTCTGCTGGAAGGATGCGGCGCTCAGGAAGCTGTCCGTGGCCAGCGCCGCCTTGGTGATACCATGGATGAAGGGCTTGCACTCGGGGCTCTCCCTCAGCTTCCGGACAAAGGTGACGTCGCGAATCAGCACATGGGAATCGACCTTTGCAGAGAGGGGACGGACGAATATCTCCACGGGTTCCCTGTCGACGATGGCATCCAGGACGTTCTTACCGATCTCCTGCCCTGAGGCCAGCGAGTCGGCGGCCGTGCCCTCCGCCAAGGTCGTGTCCAGCAGGACTTTTCCGTAGATCTTCGTGGACAGGAAGTGCGCAAAGAGGTTGGCGCGCACGAAGATCCCCTCCTGAGTCTCGATGGCGGCGATCTCCCCAAGGGCCAGCCCCTGAACCACGCGGGCGTCCACAAACTGGGACACGTCCGACAGGGGATTCCCCTCACGGTCCACGGCCTTCAAGAGCGTCTTCCCCCAAATTTCGTCATCGTTCATCAGGTCGTTCCGGAACATATCGACGACGCTGACGTGCTCGACGTTATGCCAGACCTTGAGCTCACGCACGTCGCGAGAGGCGATCAGGTCCGCCGTCTCTCGGGTCACGAGGGTGTCCATCGGCACCAGAACCTCTCCATCGACGGTGACGTCCTCGGCCAGCCACATGGACCCCACCATCTTGTCCAGCATATCCCGGTTCCGGACGAGGATCGGGCAGGGATCACCCGAGGTGATCAGGCGCAGGTAGCCCGCGCTCAGGCGCTCCCCCTTCACCACATGCCTTTCGTCGTCCGTGAAGTCCTCGACCAGTTCCAGCCCCTCCATCTGCTTACGGAAGGCGGCCTCGCCGATCACGACCTCGACGTCGCGTCCTCCATGCTCCAGGGTCAGCACGGAGAGCATCATTCCCGGTTTGAGCAGCAGGCGTAAGGCCTCCTCGTCCAGGGGTCTGCCCAGCAGAGGCTGGATCTCCTCGTGCGCCTTCTCCGCGGATTTCAAGATGTCTCCGACGAAAATTCGGACCGCCTCGGCGACATAGCGCTCGTTGTCCTCCCGAATGCTCCTTTCCGCCTCCTCGATATCCCCTATCCAGACCAGGTCGCCGGCCACGAAGGAGGTGTCGCCCTCCTCGATGACGCGCACCCGGTTGAGGGGGGCGACCTTGCGCAGGATGACCTCGATGTGCTTATTATTGATGGAGACACCCTGAGAGTGGTAGACGTACTGGATCTCGTCCACCAGCATCCTCTGGACCGCGTCGATCCCACTGACCTCCAGCAGTTGCTGGGGGTCGATGCTTCCCTCGGTCAAGCGGGTCGTCGTTCTGACCTCCATACCCTCCTCGATATCCTCCCTGAGCTCCTGCGAGGCGGGGATGGTGTGTACAATTCGCTCCGATCCGTCCTCCGAGGCGACGATGACCTTGCGTTTCCCGTCCGAGCTCCGGATCTCCTCGATGACGCCGTCCAGGCCGGCCAAAAAGGCGACCTTGCGAGGCCGGCGAACCTCGAAAAGCTGCTCGATGCGCGGCAGACCCTGGGTGATGTCCTCTGCCTGATGCACGCCACCCGTGTGAAACGTGCGCATCGTCAGCTGCGTTCCGGGCTCCCCGATAGACTGAGCCGCCACGACCCCCACTGCCTCACCGATGGGAATGAGGTGACGGGAGGAGAGGTCCATGCCATAGCACTTCTGACAGAGTCCCTTCTTGAGGGCGCAGGCAAGAGGACTGCGCACCCAGACCTCCTCGATGCCGCTCCGCTCGATAGCCGCGGCGTCGTTGTAGGAGATGAGCTGCCCCTTGCGGACAAGGAGCTCCCCCGTCTCGGGCGAGACGATGTCGTTCAAGGCGGTCCGGCCAGTTATACGGTCGGCCAGGGGGATCATGACCTTCTGCTCGCTCGTCAGGGGACGGATGCAGACGCCCTTTTCCGTGCCGCAGTCGTGCTCGGTGATGATAAGGTCCTGAGCCACATCGACCAGGCGGCGGGTCAGATAGCCGGACTTGGCCGTCCGAAGCGCCGTGTCCGCAAGCCCCTTCCGGGCGCCGTGCGTGGAGATGAAGTACTCCAACATATTCATGCCCTCCCGGAAGTTGGCCGTGATGGGATAGTCGATAGTGCGGCCCGTGGGGTCCGACATCAGGCCGCGGATTCCCGCCATCTGCCCCATCTGCCCCAGGCTTCCGCGGGCTCCGCTCTCCACCATCATCAGGACGGAGTTCCCGGGCATCATGTGTTCCGTGATCTTATCGGCAATCTGCCGCGTCGCACGGGACCAGAGTTTTCCCTTCTGGGCGAGGTACTCATCGCGGGTCAGGAGTCCCATCTCGTAGTTCTCCTTGGCCACGTCGTCCTCCTTCCTCGTGGCCTCCGTGATCTCGGCCTTCTCCGGGGGGATGATGATGGACTTGACCCCGAAGCTGATCCCGCTCCTGGCGGCCCAGTGGTAGCCGAGGGACTTGACGGCATCCAGCATCTCCACCACAGCCGCACGGTCGATCCTGTCGTACGCGTCGTCCAGAAGGCGTCCGATGCTTTTTTTATCCAGCTGGTGGTTGACGTAGCACAGGGGAGACGCAATGATGCTGTTGAACAAAGCCCGGCCCGGCGAGGTCTCGAAGAACACCGCCGCGCCCTCCGGCGCCCTGACGTCCCTTGCGTCTCCGACGATCTCGGCCTCGCCGTTCTCCCCCCTGTACTTGCGGCGTCCCTTGGGACGCGTGCCCCAGGAGGGGTCCTCCTTAAGCCATACGGGGGCATTGACGTGCACCACCCCATGGTCGAAGGCCGAGAGGAGGTCCCCGATGTCCGAGAAGTGCATTCCCTCCCCCTGGACCCCAGGGCGCATGTCCGTAAGGTAATAGATTCCCAGCACGATGTCCTGCGTCGGGGTGACGACGGGACGTCCGCTGGCCGGGGAGAGGAGGTTGTTCGCCGAGAGCATCAGGAGCCGTGCCTCGGCCTGGGCCTCCAGGGACAGCGGAACGTGGACGGCCATCTGGTCACCGTCGAAGTCCGCGTTGAACGCCGTGCAGACCATGGGGTGGAGGCGAATGGCCTTGCCCTCCATCAGCACCGGCTCGAAGGCCTGAATGCCCAGGCGGTGCAGGGTGGGAGCGCGGTTCAGCATGACGGGATGGTCCCTGATGATCTCCTCGAGAATCCCCCAGATCTCCTCGCGTCCTCGCTCGATGATGCGCTTGGCGCTCTTGACGTTCGGGGCCAGGCCGCGGTCCACGAGCTGGCGGACGACGAAGGGCTTGAACAGCTCGAGCGCCATCTGTTTCGGGAGCCCGCACTGATAGATCTTGAGCTGCGGCCCGATGACGATGACGGAACGCCCGGAGTAGTCCACGCGCTTGCCCAGCAGATTCTGACGGAAACGCCCTTTCTTGCCGCGCAGGAGGTCGGTGAGGCTCTTCAGGGGACGGTTCCCCGCGCCCAGCACCGCCTTGCCCATGCGCCCGTTGTCGATGAGGGCATCCACGCACTCCTGGAGCATACGTTTCTCGTTTCGGATGATGATCTCCGGAGCCCGAAGCTCCTGAAGCTTCTTCAGGCGATTGTTGCGGTTGATGACCCGCCGATAGAGGTCGTTCAGGTCGGACGTCGCAAAGCGCCCTCCGTCCAGCTGCACCAGAGGGCGCAGATCCGGCGGGATGACGGGAAGGACGTTCAGGATCATCGACTGCGCCGAGGAGGTGCTCTTTCTGAAGTCCTCCGCCACCTGCAGGCGTTTGACCAGCTTGCGCTTCTTCTGCCCGCTGCTCTCGGAGATCTCCTCACGCAGCGAGGCGGCCAGAAGGTCGAGGTCCAGACGGTCTATGATGGTCTGGACCCCGTCCGCCCCGATCCCGGCCTCGAATTTCTTGTCATAGGCATGACACAGCGCCTGCTGGCGGTCGTAGATGACCTCGGCCCACGCGAAGGGAGAGGTCCCGGGCTCGATCACGAGGTAGCAGGGATCGTCTATCGTGATCCCCCAACGGACGGAGGTAAACCGGCCGGGATATTTCTGCTGAAAAAGCTCGAGCTCGGTCTTGGAGACAATGCTCCCCTTCGCGAAGGGAAGTTTCAGGGCAGCGGTGACGACAAAGGCCTCACTGTTCGAGATATGGGCCCGGCGAAAAGCCTCCGGCGCCCCAGCCGCCTCCCGGTACTCCTCGGCCTGCGACAGGGGGACGATGTCCCCCACCTTCAAAGGCAGGCCCTCGATTTCCTCGGTCAGCTCGAAGGCTGGCTCCACCTTGAAGATCTCGTCCCCGTAGTCCGCCTTGAAGCGCGCCACCTGCTGCGCCGTCAGGACATCTCCCTCGCTGAGGGGAATGTTGTCGACGTTCTCGAGGGAGAAGGCCTCCTCCGCCCGAAATTTGGGGTCGTAATGGGCATGAACCTTCATCTCGCTCTCGGAGATGACGGCCTCCTTGCGGACGAGATCCGTTCGGCGCCCCTCGGTAACGACCTTCCAAGCTCCCTCTTTCTTACGCGTCGGGGCGAAGTAGACGACCTTCTCCAGCTCCTTCGCGCTGGTGCCGAGCAACAGGCTGAGCCGGCTCGGAATCCCCCTCAGATACCAGATATGAACGACGGGGACCGCCAGCTCGATATGCCCCATCCGCTCGCGGCGGACGCGGTTGTCCGTGACCTCCACCCCGCAGCGGTCGCAGATGATGCCCCGGAACTTGGGGCCGCTGCGCTTGTATTTGCCGCAGGCGCACTCGTAGCTGCGCGTCGGCCCGAAGATTCGCTCACAGAAAAGCCCGTCCTTTTCCGGACGCAGCGTGCGGTAGTTGATGGTCTCGGGCTTCTTGACCTCGCCGCTCGATATCTCGCGGATACGCTCCGGCGTCGCCAGTTTGATCCTGACGCCGACTATCTCTTTTCGCGCCATATCCCGTCAGTCTCCTTCTTCATCCCCGGCTGCATCCCCTACCAACGACAGCCCCTCCGAGAGAGCTTCCTTTTCCTCAATGAAGACGTCCGGGACATCGAAGATGTCGCCCCGCTCCTCGGAGTCATCCACGCGCACGTCGCCCGATGCCGGGGAATCCTCGTCGAATACCGACGAGGACGCGGACTGGGCGGTCAGATACGCGCCCCGCTCCTCCTCCTCGTCATCCAGCGTCATTCCGCCGACCGATCCGTCGTCGTACTGTACCTCGACGTCCAGCCCCAGCCCCTGCAGCTCCTTGACCAGGACCCGGAAGCTCTCGGGGACGCCGGGCTTCACGAGGCTCTGCCCCTTGACGATGCGCTCGTAGGTCTTGTCCCGACCCCGAATATCGTCCGATTTCACGGTCAGCATCTCCTGCAGTACGTTGGCCGCACCGTATCCCTCGAGCGCCCAGACCTCCATCTCCCCAAATCGCTGGCCGCCGAACTGGGCCTTGCCGCCCAGGGGCTGCTGGGTGATCAGGCTGTAGGGCCCCGTGGAGCGGGCGTGGATCTTGTCGTCCACAAGGTGAATCAGCTTCAGCATGTACATGCAGCCGATCGTGACCTTCTTCTCCATGAGCTCACCCGTGCGCCCATCCCGGAGCGCGATCATGCCGTCCTCGGTAAGATCGGGGTATTTCCGTGCCGCAAGCTCCTTCATGTTCTCGAAGATCTCCTGCTCCTGGGCGCCCTCGAAGACCGGCGTGGCGACGTGCCAGCCGTTGTGCACGGCGACGAAGCCCATGATGGTCTCGAGCACCTGCCCCAGGTTCATACGGCTGGGGACGCCCAGCGGGTTCAGGACCACGTCGACGGGCGTCCCATCGGGAAGATAGGGCATATCCTCGACGGGCAGGATGCGGCTCACCACGCCCTTGTTGCCGTGCCGTCCCGCCATCTTGTCCCCCACTGTTATCTTGCGCCACTGCGCCACATAGACCTTGACGGTGCGGATAACTCCGGGGCCGAGCGCATCGGGGTTGTCCTTACGCTCCATCTGTTTGACGGCGACGACCTTGCCACGGGAACCGTGGGGCAGCTTCAGGGAGTTGTCCCGGACCTCCCGGGCCTTCTCCCCGAAGATGGCACGCAGCAGCTTCTCCTCGGGGGTCTGGTCCGACTCTCCCTTGGGCGTCACCTTCCCCACCAGGATGTCGCCCGAGTTCACCTCGGCCCCGATTCGGATGATCCCTGTATCGTCGAGGTTGCGCAACATGTCCTCGCCGACGTTCGGGATGTCGCGGGTGATCTCCTCAGGCCCCAACTTCGTCTCCCGGGCGTCGATCTCGTATTCCTCGATGTGCATCGAGGAGAATTTGTCCTCCTTGACCAGGTTCTCGCTCAGCAGGATTGCATCCTCGAAGTTGTAGCCCTCCCAGGGGACGAAGGCGACGAGGACGTTCTGCCCCAGCGCCAGCTCGCCGTTATCCACGGCCTGACCGTCGGCGATGATCTCCCCCTTCTCCACGGCATCTCCTTTCGAGACCAGAGGCCGTTGGTGGATCACCGTGCACTGGTTGGAACGGCGGAATTTGATGAGGTTGTAAACGCGCACGCTGCCCTTCTTGGAGCGGATCTCGATGCGCTCGGAGTCCACCCAGCGCACCTCCCCCGCCTCCGCAGCCACGACGCAGGACCCCGAGTCCTTGGCGATGCGGTGCTCTATACCGGTCCCCACGACGGGGGCCTCGGGCAGTAGCAGGGGCACGGCCTGACGCTGCATGTTGGACCCCATGAGGGCCCGGTTTGCGTCATCATGTTCCAGGAATGGGATCAGCGCCGTCGAGGAGGAGACGATCTGCTTGGGCGAGACGTCCATGTAGTCCACCTGGTCGGTGGGGATCGTGTCGATGTCGTCCTGGTGGCGGGTTGGACAATCCGTGCCCGCGATCGTCACCCCATCCTCCTCCAGGGGAGTATTGGCCATGGCGATGTGATAATTGTCCTCGTCGTCCGCGGACAAAAACTCGATGTCCTCCGTCAGCTTGCCATCCTTCACCTTGCGGCGCGGGGTGATGAGGAAGCCGTGCTCGTTCAGGCGGGCATAGGTGGTCAGGGACGAGACCAGCCCGATGTTCGGTCCCTCGGGGGTCTCGATGGGACAGACGCGGCCATAATGCGTATAGTGCACGTCGCGCGCCTCGAAACCGGCCCGCTCCCTACTGAGCCCCCCAGGCCCGAGGGCGGAGAGGCGACGACGATGCGTCACCTCGGCAAGCGGGTTGGTCTGGTCCATGAACTGGGACAGCTGCCCGGAGCCGTAGAACTCCCGAAGCGCGGCGGAAATAGGCCGGACGTTGATCAGTTCGCCTCCCGTCGCCGTGCTGAGGTTGGGCATCGTGGTCATACGCTCGCGGGCGATGCGCTCCATGCGCAGGAGCCCGATGCGGATCTGGTTCTGCAGCAGCTCACCGATGGAGCGCACCCGCCGATTGCCCAGGTGGTCGATATCGTCGCTCTTCTTATCCAAAGCCTTCATCGCGAACATCTCCCGAACGATCGCGACCAGATCCTGCAGGGTGAGAAGGCGCGTATTCGCCTCGATATCGAGCCCCAGGCGGCGGTTCAGCTTATAACGCCCGACTCGCCCCAGAGTGTAGCGTCGGGGATCGAAGAAAAGGGATTTCAGATACTCCCGTGCGTTTTCGACGCGGGCCGGCTCGTTGGGGCGCAGTCGGCGGAATATCTCCTGCATCGCCTCGTCCGAGCTCTGGGTGACGTCCCTCTCCAGCGTCAAGGCCAGAGAGGGGTCCAGCCCCAGCACGTCGATGCCGCCCCGGCCTCCGGGGTTGAGCCGCGCGAGGGTCTCCAGGGCCTCGCGCGTAACGGGACGCCCGCGGGCCACGACGACGTTGCCCTCCGGGTCCAGGATATCCGCGGCGGAGAGCCTTCCCCGCATCTCGTCCCCAAACTCCATGAAGGTCGGTTCCGCTCCGAAAAGGGAGATGATGGCGTCGTTGTTCTCCGCCCCAAAGGCCTTGAACAGGAGCGTGACCGGAAGCTTCTTGCGGTTGTCGATGTTGACCGACACGATCTCGCCTGGGGCCGATGAGAAATCCAGCCAGGCCCCGCGATCCGGGATCAATTTCGCCAAACAGGCATCGTGGCCGGCCCCCTCTCCCCGATTGAAGTAAATGCCCGCGGAGCGCGCCAACTGATTGATGACGACGCGCTCGGTTCCATTAATAATGAAGGTTCCCCTGTCCGTCATCACGGGAAATTCGCCGAGGAAGATCTTCTCCTCCTTGACCTCCTGCGTCTTCGTATTGGCAAGGCGAATCGTGGCCCGGATGGGACGCGCCCAGGTCATATCCCTCTGTCGCGCCTCCTCCTCGAGAAGATTGGGGCTGTCGATATGATAGCGGACAAATTCGAGAACAAACTGACCGTCATAACTCTCGATAGGAAAGACCTCATGAAGCAGTTCCTGCAACCCCTGCATCGAACGAGCCTCTGGAGCCACATCATCCTGGTAGAACCATCGATAGGAATCCCGCTGCACTTCGATCATATCGGGCATCTCGACGAGATCGTATGCACGTCCGAAGGTGTAGCGCTGCCGTTTTTTGCTTACCGGAACAAATTCGGGCATGGACTGAAGGACCTCCCTTGCCAAATGGGGGAATTTTATGCCGAACTCCAATGATAACAAAAGGATATAGCCCTGTCAACCGACACGACTATATCCTTTCACTCTAACGATGGTGCCCGAGAGAGGACTCGAACCTCCACAGCCTTGCGACTACTAGAACCTGAATCTAGCGCGTCTACCAATTCCGCCACCCGGGCTTGAAACAAGAGGTATTCTAGCAAGCCTACCGAGGTTTGGCAAGGGGCAAAAGCAGATTTTTTTAACAAATTCGAGTGAAAATTTGGGGCAAGTTTTTGAAAAACTTCTGTATCGTATCGTCAGGAGGCGGTATCTGTGCTAAAGTAACCACCGAACGGGGGACACGATATCCCAAGATGGAAATTCGTAACGGAAAGCGGCAGCCGCGAAAACTTAAGGACGAGGGGGATGCCGAATGAACATGAAGGTTTTGGTGGGGCTCGTGGCCTTGCTGTCCGCCATCGCTCTTTGCACGATTCTGAATCTGGCCAGCGGGGTGTTCATTCCCCTGGTCGTCGCGTGGTTCATCCTCCAGGTCTTTCGCCCCGTCATCAGGCTGGGCTGGAGAATCCATCTGCCCCCCATCCTGAACATCACCCTGGTCTTCGCCATATTTTTCAGCGTCTGCGTCCTCGGGATCTACTTCTGCACCCTGCAGGCCGTGGAGTTCAATCGAGCGTACAATCTGTACTATTCCAAGCTCAACATGATGTTCAACAACATCCTGAATGCCCTGAACATCCCCCCGTCGACCATATCCAACTTCAACTGGCTCGATCTTCTGGGACGCTATGTGCGCAACATCTCGGAGCTGGTCGTGGCATTCTCGAGCAAGTTCGTCCTGACCCTGGTGTTTTTGATGTTCATGCTTCTGGAGGCCCCTTACGTCAACGAGAAGATCGACAAATCCTTCTCGGGCACGAGCGCCTTCAGGATCAAGAACATCCTCGACACGATCTCCCGGCAGATCAGCCGTTATCTTGGGACTTTGAGCCTCATCAGCCTGGCCACGGCCTTCTGCGCCTGGCTGGTGCTCGTCGCCCTTGGCGTGGAACTGGCGTCCGGGTGGGGCGTCCTGACCTTTCTCCTGAACTTCATTCCGACCGTGGGCTCCATTATCGCCACGATTCCCCCCGTCCTAATGGCCGTTCTGCAATTTTCCCCCAGCCTGTTCAAGCCCCTGGTCGTATTGATCTCCCTGACGGCCATCCAGATCACCATCGGCAACGTCATCACGCCCAAGGTCGTGGGAGACCGCCTGGGACTCAGTCCCGTCGTTATCCTCCTGTCCCTGCTGCTCTGGGGAACCATCTGGGGAATACCGGGAGCCCTGTTGTCCGTCCCCATCGCCTCCATCATCAAGATCGTCTGCGAGAACATACAGCCCCTGAGGCCCATCGCCGTGCTCATGGGCAGCGGCGAGGCCGCACTGCTGGCGGCTCCGCCGGCCTCCAGGGAGAGAAAAAAACATTCGGCGGCCCCGGAAGTCCCTGCTGAAGACACGGAGACGGCCAAGTAAGGAGGGGTTAGCCTGGTCAGGGGACCTCGGCTCTTCTCCAACATCCTCCGACCTGTACCCGCGCTCGCGCTGTCGTTTCGGCCTCCGACATCCATACGCTCTGCACCGTTCCCCGCCCGCCGTGGGCCAAAGCTCTCCTGATCCCTCGGCAGGGCTCGTTTGTCGGGTGCTGAAGCGGAAAGGTGTGGGGCTCCCTTTCCTCCTTCAGGATTGCCTTGAGCTCTCCAAGCGCTACTTTTATAAGTCCCATCCACATCAAAAAAATGACGCACTGCTGAAAAAAGTACACGCCATTGAAGTGCATCATCGGGGTTTGCAACATACGGCCCTCCTCCTTTTTGCCACTAACATACAAAATTTTTTCTCGTCGTCCTTCGGTATTGATTATACTACGTAAAACGTAGTATAATCAATACCGAAGGGGTAGAAATTTGAAGAAGAAAATTCTTATTGCGTCGCTTGGAGTGGGCGTTTCATTTCCTCGTTTTTCACCCTCAGGGAAGAAAAAGAAGGGACGGAACGGCCCGTCAGGAAAGTCCCCGGGGCTTAACAGAACGGCCTCGATGAGGTAGGATTGTCCCTATAAGGATTGTTTCATATTAAGGATTGTTTTTAATGAGACAGGCTTTTTGGAATGCTCTGGTGAGACAGGAGGAAGCTCCATGCAGAACGACGCGGCAAAGAACATAGGCGAGCGCATCAAGGCGCGGCGGGAGGCGCTCGGGATGAAACGCCCGGAGCTCGCCCGGAGCTTGGGGGTCGAGCCCAACACCCTTTATCGCTACGAGATCGGAAGTATCGGCATCAAGGACTCCATCAAGGAAAAAATCGCCCAGGCCTTAGGCGTCAGCCTTGGATACCTCATGGAGGGCAAGGGACCGCAACCCGTTTCGCAACGGCTCGAGCCGGAGCCGATCGTGCCTCCGCAGATTTATCTTCCCGTTCTGAATCAGGAGGCCTGTGCGGGCGGCGGCTTCAACTGGTCGGACGTCGAATCGGAGGTGAAGGAGTGGATGCCGTGGCCGACGCTCGAGGCGGGCGGCCCCACAGGTCCGGGCAAGCCCTATTTCGTCCGCGTGGAGGGAGAGAGCATGGTCGGGGCCAATATAGACGATGGCTGCCTGATCCTGATCAACCCCAACATCGAGGTCAGGAGCGGTGACATCGCCTACATCCGCTGGCACGAACGCTGTTCTGTTAAAGGCATTATCTTCTACAGGGACGGACGAGTGGAGCTGCGCCCCGCCAACAAGGACTTCCGGTCCATCTGGGTGGAGAAGGAGGACATCGAAAATCTGGAGGTCCTGGGCAAGGTCGTCCGCTGGCTCAACATGGGCATCCCCAAAAGCATCTTTTAGACTTTGGAACCTGGGAGAACAAACAAAACCTGTCCCCGGAGCAAAGCGCTCTTGGTGGGGGCAAGCTTGTTGACTTTTTCGGGAACGTTGAGTAGTTGAGTATTGGAAATAAGCCATATGACGGAAACGACGACGCCCTTCACCGCCGTAATGGGGCCTCGAGGTTCCTTATTCTCCTTCGGAGAGGCCCAGCATATCCGACAAATCGAAGGATTCGTCCTGTTTGGCCTTGATGGCCTCCACCTCGACCTCGAGCTTTTTCTTTGCCTCCAAAACGGTTCGCGCCTGCTCCAGCCGTCTGAATGCGGCCTCGGAATATCCGCGGTTGTAGAGTTCCATCGCGGCGTTGACGATGAAGCCCCCCAGGAAGGCCTCCAGTTTCAGGTGGAAGGCGTCCTCCGTGTCCCCCCCGTGCTTTTTCGTGAATTTCTCCACATCCCAGTCGAGCATGTCCCGGCTGATGGAGGCGAGCTCGTCCAATACCCTGTCGAACTCGCTCTTCTGAGACGTGGAGTCCACGTAGCGCTGATTCGAGTTCAGATCGTACTTCAGGGTGAAATCCGATTTCCCCTGCACTTCCCCCTCCGCAGGCGAATCCGGACCGGAAGGCAGGGCCGCTTCCTGGATTTCGGCCTTTACAGCATCGGCCTTCACTTTATCGGCCTTCACCTCATTGATGGGCTCCAGATCCGTTTTTTTTGTCTTTTTCCCGACCGCCATCGTGCTGACCTCCTACTAAGAACACGCAGCTTATTTATTATGAAGCCGACGGACCTCCATGTCATCCCTTCCCCTACTGCAGGGCCAGGGCCATGACGGCGCTCAACCTCCGGACAAAGGATGCGGGATCGGAGATGGCCCCTCCCTCGAGGATCAGGGCCTGGTCGTAGAGGACCGCAAGGAAGTCCTCGATCCGAGCGTCCCCGTCCTCGGCCATCTTCATGAGGCGCAGGACAAGCGGATGCTCCGCATTCAGCTCCAGGACGCGCTTCTGCTGCCGTACCTCCTGCCCCATGGCGCGCATCAGCTGCTCCATCTGGAAGGACATCCCGTTCGCGGCGTCCACCAGACACGCAGGAGAGGAGACCATTCGCAGCGAGGGCCGGACATCCTCCAGGACGTTTCCCAAAAGCTCCAGGGTCTTTTTTTTCAGCGGCGCAAACGCGGGCTCCAGCTCCCTGAGCTTCTCCTCCTCCAACTTGCGTTCCGCCTCCGTCTCCGCAGGGGCGAAATCCCCCGCCGCATTGACGAGCTTGACGGACTCGAACTCCAGCCCCTCCGCAAGGATCACCTCGTCCACCGGGTCCGTCATCAAGAGGACCTCAAATCCCTTCTCGATGAGACGCTCCAGCTTCGGGGAGGCCCTGAGCGCGTCGATGTCCCGTCCGGCAAGGCAAAGGATCCCCTCCTGATCCGGTTTCATGCGCTCCCTATAGGCGGATAGGGTTGTCCATCCCTCCTGAGCCGTCGAACGGAACAGGGCCAGTTCGAGGATTGCTGGCGCATGCTCCCGATCCTGGACAATCCCCTCCTTCAGGACCCTGCCGAAGGCGGTCCAGAATTTTTCGTAGGCCGTCCTGTCCGTCTCCAGCAATTTGCGGAGGTGGGCGAACACCTTACGCTGCGTGCTCCGGCGAATGACCCGGATGATGGGGTTGTCCTGGAGAATCTCGCGGGAGATGTTCAAAGAGAGGTCCTCGGAATCCACGACCCCTCTCATGAAACGCATGTATTCCGGGATGAGGTCGTGGCAGTCGTTCATGATGAAGACCCGCTTGACGTAGAGCTCGATGCCGCCGGCCTTGGGGTTCATGAAGAGGTCGAAGGGCGCTTCGGAGGGGATGAACAGCAGGCCCTTGAAGCTGACGGACCCCTCGGCATTCAGGGCGACGCGGCTCAGAGGTTCCTTCCAGTCATGGGTCAGGTGGCGGTAGAACTCGCGATATTCCTCCTCCGTGACCTCGGCTTCTGGACGGCACCAGATGGCCTTTTGGGAATTGATGGTCTGGTCCTCAAAGGTCTCCCTGCCGTCCTGCCGTTTCGAGACGTTCAGGATGATGGGCCAGGCGATGAAGTCCGAGTATTTCTTTACGATGTCGCGGATCGTCCATTCGTCGGTGTAGTCCTTCCCGTCCTCGCCGGCAGGGCGAAGGTAAAGGGTGACCGTCGTCCCGCATTCTCCCCTCTCGGCGTCGGCCAGGGTATAGGTCCCCTCCCCGTCCGAATCGAAGCGGAAGGCATCGTTGGTCCCCAGCTTGCGCGAGACGAGGGAAACCCGTTCCGAGACCATGAACACCGAGTAAAAGCCCACGCCAAACTGGCCGATCAGCCTCTCGCCGGCATCGTCGGACCTCCCGGCCTCCAGAAACTCCCGGGTTCCGGACCTGGCGATGGTCCCCAGGTACTGCACGATCTCCTCGCGCGTCATGCCTATGCCGTTGTCGGAGACGGTCAGGGTATGGGCCTCTCTGTCGCGGACGATGCGAATTTCGGGGGTGAAGTCCGCCAACTCGGAGTTGAAGAGGGCCTCGATACGCCGCTTGTCCAAGGCATCCGACGCGTTCGAGATCAGCTCGCGCAGAAAAATGTCCCGGTTCGAGTACACCGAGTGTATCATCATCCTCAGAAGCTCGGAGGCCTCCGACTGAAAATGAAATTTTTCCTCAGCCATCAGGCAAAGTCCCCTTTCCTGTCGCTCTCCGAGGCTCACGGAGAACGATAAAACCGCCCTGGACTGCGAGGGCTGAATCCTCTTGATTATAGCGTCTTGCGCGGCCCGAATGCAAGGAAGAGTCCAAGGAAAATCCCCCTGCCGCAGGGGAAGCGAGGGGCGCAAAAAGCCCAAAGGGCCGAGGACGGCTGTCGTCCTCGGCCCTCGGAGTCGCCTCAGATGTACCGAACGCTACCCCTCGGCTCCAGCGTCCACGACCTTACGCCCCTTGTAGTAGCCGCAGGAGGGACAAGCGCGATAGGCCATGGCTATCTCTCCACAACGCGGGCAGGCCAGAGTGGCAGGTGTGGCAAGCGATCCCAGCCACTGCGCCTTTCGCTGCGCCGTGCGGGCGTGGGAGGTCTTTCTCTTGGGTGTTGCCATTTCCATTTCCTCCTTATGAATAAACTGCACAAAAGCATGAATAAACTACATAAAACCTTATCTCAAGGAGCGAGCTCGGTAATTCGGGGGCTGGCTCCCCGGATTTCAAACCCTGTGGAACTCACCGGAAATTGCGGAGGACCTCCAGACGGGGGTCGCCCTCCGACCGGGAACACCCGCATTTTCCCTCATTGAGGTCGGCTCCGCAGACGGGACAGAGGCCAAGACAATCCTCCCTGCACAGGAGCTTTCGCGGCAGGAGGAGCAAAATACTCTCCCTCACCTGGTCGGCAATATCCAGCGTCCGCCCGAAAAAGTCCACCTCGACCGGCATGAACCCCTCGTCGGACCCCAGACGGGTATCCTTGCCCAACTCCACCCCGGACAAAAAATAAAGATACAACAAATCATCCGATATTGCAAGGGACGTCTCTCTCAAACAGCGCGCACAGGCGCCCTCGGCCCGGAGGGTCAGGGAGAGCCTTACGGAGAGGAGCGAGGGCTCCAACCAATGGGCCTCGGCCAGGACACGGCACCCCTCGGGGAGCCCGAAATGCTGTCCCTCAAAGTCCACGCCGTCGGGGACCGCAATATCCCAGGCCCCTTCAACGCAGGTTTCCGTATCGCTGCGCTGAGGCAGGGCGATGATGCAGTTCCAGTCCCCAAGTCCAGCTCCGGCCATGTATCGACGGCTAATTAGCGGCGACCAGACGCTTCGTGTCGCGGGCGATGACGAGTTCCTCGTTCGTTGGGACGACCAACACCCGGACCCGAGAGCCGGAAGCGCCGATATCCGCCTCCTTGCCCCGCACCTTGTTCTTCTCCTGATCGATGGAGATACCCAGAAAATCCAGTCCCTCACACACCATGGATCGAACGAGGATGCTGTTCTCCCCCACTCCCGCGGTGAAGACCAACGCGTCGATCCCCCCCATGGCAGCCGCGTAGGCGCCGATGTATTTCCGGATTCCATAGGTCAGGACCGCGAGGGCCAGCCTGGAACGGGGCTCCCCCCTGGCGGCGGCTTCCTCGATGTCACGAAGGTCGCTGCTGAGCCCGGAGACCCCAAGGAGACCGCTCTTCTTGTTCAAAAGCGCATCCAGATCCTTAGCATCCAGCTTCTCCGTCTGCGCGATGAAGGGGACCAGGGCGGGGTCGATATCGCCGCAACGCGTTCCCATCAAGACCCCCGCCAGAGGCGTGAAACCCATCGAGGTGTCGATGGACCGTCCGCCCTGGACCGCGGTTATGGAGCTGCCGTTGCCCAGGTGGCACGTCACGATCTTCAGCCTCTCGACTGGCTTGTCCAGGATCTCGGCCGCCCGGCGCGAGACGAAGTAATGGCTCGTTCCGTGGAACCCGTAGCGCCGGACCTTGTACTTCTCGTAATAGCCGTAGGGGAGACCGTAGATGTAGGCGTGCTCCGGCATGGTCTGATGGAAGGCCGTATCGAATACCGCGACCTGCGGCACGGAGGGAAGGACCTCGGTGACGGCCTCGATTCCCATGATATTGGCGGGGTTGTGAAGCGGCGCGAGGGGAATGCACTCCCTGAGGGCCGCCATCACCTGAGGATCCAGCTTTACGGAGGTCGAGAACTTTTCCCCCGCGTGGACGACCCGGTGTCCGATGGCGCTCAATTCACCCAGCGAGGACAGTACCCCGTGCCCCTTGTCCATGAGGGCGTCGAGGACAAGTTGGATGCCCACCTTGTGATCCGGGATGGGGGTCGCCTTGACCACCGCTTCCATACCCGTCTTGGTGTGCTTGATCTGCGACCCGTCGATACCGATACGCTCCACCAGCCCCTTCGCGAGGACGCTCTCCGTATTCATGTCGAAAAGCTGATACTTCAGGGACGAGCTGCCGCAGTTGATGACTAAGACCTTCATTGTTCACATACCTGCCCTTCGCGGACGGCGGGCTCCTGGGACCGCCGCCTCTCGATTTTTGTCACGCCATTCTGTCGCACGATTCTGTGGAAGGAGGTCGCCAAGGACCACGAACGGCGTTATACTTACCGATATGGACAATCGGACACCCGTTGTCGGCATCGCTGCCGAGTACAACCCCTTTCACAACGGACATCTCCTGCAAATGGCGTCGGTACGGGAGCGCCTGCCCGGTGCTTTGTTCATCGTCGTGCTGTCGTCGAACTTCACGCAGAGGGGCATCCCCGGGCTCGCCGACAAATGGTCGCGCGCACAAATGGCCCTGTGCGGCGGAGCGGATCTGGTTCTGGAACTGCCTTTTCTCTTCGCATGCAACGCAGCGCCGGAATTCGGCGCCGGAGCGACGGACCTGCTTGCGCGCACAAAAATCGCGACTCACATCTCCTTCGGCATGGAGGATGCCCACTACGACACGAGTCCAATCTTTAATATTTTAATCCAGGAGCCGGCCTCTTTCAAGCGGAGACTGAGGAAAAAACTCGACAAGGGGCTCTCCTATCCCAGGGCCGTCGGGGGAGCACTGGAGGAGGAGCTTCCGGGCTCCGGGGATTTCCTTTCAAAACCCAACAACTCTTTGGCCCTGTCCTACCTGCTGAGGATTGGGAGACAGGGCTACCCCTTGATTCCGATTCCCGTACAACGGGCGGGGGCGGGATATCATGACCTCGAGCGCGGCCCCCTGCCGAGCGCCGCGGCCATCCGTTCCGCGCTGCAGGGCGCGCAGGATTCTCGGTGGCCTCTGTGGGTCCGGGATGTCATGCCTTCCTCGACGCTCCGTCTCCTGGAAGAAGCACGAATGAAGGGACGCTTTTGCCCCGGGCCCCAGACCCTCTGGCCCCTGCTCCAGGCCCTCCTGATCCGCAGCTCTCCCGAGGAGCTGCGAGGATGTGCGGGGATGGATGAAGGGCTGGAAAATCTCTTCTTCAAGCGCTATAAAGACGCAGCTTCCTACGACGATTTCGTAGGAAGCTGCGTCTGCGCGCGCTATACGCGTTCCCGGATTCAGCGCCAGATCATCCGGCTCCTGGCGGGGGTGGACCGCTGGTCCGCGGCGGCCGCGTCCAGGATCGGGGCGCCCTATGCCCGCCTGCTGGGCGGCAGCGAACGTGGAAAAAAACTTCTGCGCGACAGGGCGCGATACTCCGACATCCCCATCGTGACGCGCCTCGCCGCGGTCAAGAATCCCATTGGAAAGCTGACCGCTGCGGCGGAGTTCCGCGCTTCAAGGCTCTATGAGCTGCTCCTCCCCAAGCCCGAATTGGATTACGAGGAACGGCAGACCCCCCGCTTCGAGCATTGACCACAAACCTCATGGCCCGTCGACCTTCCTTACAGTTTCTCCTGGCACCCTTGTCTGTAAAAAGCCGCTGCCTCCGTGAAGTCGATGATCCGTCCCCGTACACCCGAGCCGTCGGGCGTCCCCCCCGGCCGCGGCAGCATGCGCATTGCGATGCCGATAAGCTCGCGCCGGCCTCGGATGCCCAGCTTGCGGTTGATGTTGCGGATGTGGAACTTCAGGGTGTTTCGGGTGATATAGAGCTCGCTGCAGATGTCCCCGTTGCCGCCGCCGTCCAGAATCAGGAGCGCGATGCGGCACTCCTGGCGGGTCAGGCCCATTTCCTCGAACCCGCACTTCAGCAGACGTTCCCTCTCGTCCCCGCAGCCCCGGAAGCGGGCGACGGGAAACGACAAAATGCAAGAATTGCCCTTTCGCTGCTCCGTCATGAAATGGCTCCTTTCACATCCGAACGGAAAAGCCTGCGCCGTCCCCACGCCGGACTTTTCCCCTTCACAATCGCCCGGCGGCTGCGGGGGCAACCCCATTCAACCGCTCTAACTCAACGGATCCGATTCGAGATATTCCGCCTCTTTGAAACGAAACACCCGGCCGATCAGGTTCGCCGGAAACTGTCCAAGACGCGTGTTGTAGTCACGGGCGGTCGCGTTGTAATAGTTCCTCGCCATCTCCACATCCGCACTCAGCTCCGGAAGGGGAACTCGAATACTCGTCCGCCCCTCGTCCTTCTCCATTCTCTCCGATGTCTCCGGGCTTCGTTCGCAGAGGGCCAGAAGGGACGGCAGATTTTCCGCCAGCTCCGCTTCGGCATGCAACAGCTCGCCGACGTCCCATTCGGAAGCGTCCTCCGCACAGGCCGACCTCACCCTTTCCAGGAGCATAATCTCCTCGGGACTGCCTGGCGCCGTCGCCCTCAATGCCTGGGCGATGGCCGCCCGTCTCCGCCGCACCGCAGCCAGGACCCCGCTCCACCCCTCCGCGCAAAAGCTCCTCAGTACGATGAGGCCATTATAGGTTTTGACCGAAAGGACAAGGGCCGTCAGCAGTACCGCCGCAAGAAAAAACACGCCAATCATCCTTTCCATTCGGTCCCCTCCATCTCATCCGCCACACCGTCCGTTCCACTGGCCCCTTCGGTCTGTCGATCCTCAGGTTGACACGTCCATAATTATCCTTATGGACCGGCAAAAATCTTCCCCCGCAGGGGGGATTCTCATGTTCGGGGAAAGTTGGCGGGGTATCGATGCTCGATGCTGATGCTCAAACGATTCATGGTCTAAAATCACCCCAAAGGATGAGGGCGAAAAGGATGATTCGCGCCCTTTTCGGACTTGGATTTTCCGAGTTGGAAGGAAGGTAGGGAGTGCGGGGGTCCTTACCGGCCCCGGCGTTTTTTCAGAATGTCGATGTAGGTCATCAGCAGCTCGCGCTGCGAGGAGACCTGCATCTTGGCGAAGATGTTTCGGTTGTGGGTCTTGACCGTATTGGGGCTGATGCCCAGGGCCGCGGCGATCTCCGCGGCGGAGCAGCCCCGAACGTAGAGGTCGAACACGTTGTGCTCGGCGCGCGACAGGGTCCTCACCCGCTCGTTGAACTCCCGCTCGACCTCGTCATCCGTGGGACCGGTGTCGGGGTCCATCCCCTCGGATGGCTCCGACCGTCCGGCGGATGCACGCGCCGTCAGGAACTCGATCAGGTCGTCGATCTCCGCAATCCGCGTCACGGGTGGCTCGTCGGCACCCTCCTTCACCGCGGCAATCGCCCTCAGGATAGGGCGGACGTACCACCTGCTGAAGAAAAACGAGACCAGGATGCCGGCCAGGGACATCACGGCGAGGATAAGGACAAACCTTCCGTTTCGGGCGGACCGGACCGCGTCATATTCCCTCTCGGGGACGAGCAGCGCGAACGTAAACTCCGGGGCGGAGCAGGAGAGCCCCGACGGCTGTATCCTCATGGGGCGCACTCCGCCGATCAAAGATTCTCCTCCGTCGGTTCTGTAGAGGGTGAACCCGTCGCGTCCGCCCGCCGGCGACAGGAGGTTCGCGCCTCCCGGCTCCTCCTCCGCGAAATAGCGCCACGAGACCAGCGCCGAGGAGACGTCGAGCCCCGATGTCGTCACCGGAGCCAGGGTGCAGAAGATGCCGCCGTAGATGTTGGCGGCCGGCATGGTGGTGCGCTTGAAATGGAGGTCGCTGACGTCGAAGCCGCAGACCCCGAATACGCCGCCGCGCGAATCGATCAGGGGGACGCTGCACAGCATCGCCTTGCGGGCCGTACCCCGAATCGTCGTCGTCGGATACCAGAACCCCACGCGGTGCGCGCCCTCGGGATGCTCCATGGCGCACCGCTGCGGGTGTGCGAAGTAGTCCGCGTCCTCGATGTCGAACTCCATGGCCCAATACTTCTCCATCACCAATCCCCGCTCCAGCGCAATCTGCGAGGGACCGCGCAGAAGTTGGAACTGCAGCATGCTGCCGCTGACAAGCTCCGGCTCCCAGTCGACGAGGTACAGCCCCGCCCGGGAGGTCCGGGCCTCGCGCATCCTTCGGCTGGCGGTGGCATCCAGGATCAGGAAGGCCCCGGTCGTCTTGGCCTGCTCGAGCGAGAGCATCAGGTTGTCGAACTGG
Organism: uncultured Fretibacterium sp.; assembly: GCF_963548695.1. Taxonomy (NCBI): domain Bacteria; kingdom Thermotogati; phylum Synergistota; class Synergistia; order Synergistales; family Aminobacteriaceae; genus Fretibacterium; species uncultured Fretibacterium sp. The sequence goes on along the minus strand of NZ_CAUUWA010000011.1, from coordinate 3,791 downwards.
TTCACCAGGAGCGGCCTCAGGAGCTCGGGACGCCGCCGCAGGTCGTCCGTCGTCAGCTCCCGCTCCTCCAGAAAGTGTTCGATGCTGCGTGACAGGTGATGTCCCATCCGTATCGCCATCGCGGAGAGGTGCCCCATCCGCCTCTCCGTCGATGCCGCGAGGTGTCTCAGCTCGTTGTCGAACACGAGGCGGCCCCCGGAGTCGCGAAGGCTCAGCGTGCCGGTCAGGAACAGGACCGCCGAGACGATCGCAGCCATCGTGAGCACGACGAACGCGAAGAACATCCATAGTCTCAGGCGCAGCGTCCGCCCAAGACGCCCCAGGGATCCGAGGCCCCTCAGCCTGGAGAAGAATGCGAACAGGGAGAGTCTATTTGGATTCGACAAACTTCGCGTACGCCCCTTCCGTGGCCTCGCGCCAGGCCCGTTCCGCCCCGACAGCGGGCAAAAGCTCCCGGTACCGCTCACGGGCCTTCTCCGCGAGGCGGCGTATCCGTCCCTCGTACAGGATCTCCAGCTCACCGTAGTTCGCAATCGACCTTTGGGGCAGGAAACGGTACTCGCGGTTCATCACGCCGATCGCCTCGACATAGCTCCTCCAGATGCCGGTGGCGTCCTTTCCCCAACGCTCCTGCGCCGTCTCGAGCGCGCTTCGGGTCACGGGCAGATAGCCGATGCCCTCGACGTACCGCAGGTTCTCCTCCGGACGGGTCAGCCACTTCAGGAAATCGACGGCTGCCTGCTGCCGGTCGGGAGTCGAGCGGAAGAGGCAGAAGCCCCCGGCGCGCTGGATGGCGACCTTCCGCCCCCCCTCCATGACCGGGAAGGGCAGCAGCTCGAACTCCACGGGCTCGGACGTGTTGTCGTCATAGACCACGTTCTTCGGCATGAAGGTGATGCCCGCGGTGGAGCTGGTCCAACACAGCATCCTGCCCGTCTTCGCCAGGTCCGTCCCATAGCCCTTGTAGACGGATTCGTATCCCCGCACCGTCGGCTCGAAGAACAGCTTCCAGACCCTTTCGTAGACGGGCGAGTTCACGTTCAGGCGGTCCCCGTCGAACAGGTCGTCGTCCAACTGGGCGAATGCGGCCTGGGCCAGGTTGAAGGGATTGTCCACCATAAAGAATATGCCCCCGTCACCCTCGATATCGGGGGTCTTCGCGTCGGTCCACTCGTGGTACCGCTCGGCGGCGCGGACGATCCCCTCGAAGGTCGCGAGCTCCGTCACGGGGGTCCCGGTCTCGCGGGAGAAGCGGTCCCAGAACGTCCTGTTGACGAGCAGCCCCTCGGTGGACCTGCCGATGGGAAACACGTACAGCAGCCGTCCGTCCCCGAGCCGGCCGGCGTCGATGAACTCGGGGATATAGGCGCTCAGCTCCTCGGGTGAAAAATAGTCGTCGAGGGGAACCAGCGCCCCCTTTGCGATAAGCGGCATCGCGGACTTGGGGTAGGCGATCACGATGTCCGGCGGCTGTGGGGCGCCGGGGTCCCCCTGGGCGATGGACATGAGCTTCTCGTGCATGATCTCGGACTTGGCGATGGCCGTGACGATGATGACGACGCCCCTCTCCCGGCCGATGGAACGGTTGAAACGATCGACGGCCAGGGACAGGGCGTCCTCCCGATGTCCGGTGGGATTGTGCCAGATCGTGAGCACGATGGGCTCCACGGGCTTGGGCGGGCGCGTGCAGAAAAACAACAGCCCCCCCGCCAGTGTGAGGAAGACCAAAAATAGGAGGAAAACGCCTTTCTTACGAAAAGAGGGAACGAACGACAACACCGACCGCCTCCCGAAAGGGATGCGGCGACAGGGGCAAAAGCGCCGTCCCTTTACGATGTCCCCCTATTTTATTTCATTCCCCGCATTATTCCAAATCTCCGATTCCCTTTTTTTATTTATCGAACCGCCCCGTCCGGTCCCTGGCCGCCCCACTCGACGAGGGTGAAGCCCTTTCGGACGAAGGATGAATGGTCTGATGACCCTAATCTGCTTCAAATCCATGCCCTCACCTAATTTCACATCACAAAACAATTGATGTGCATAATATGCGCATGATATATTATACTTACAACGAACAAGAGGGGAGGACAGTGGAATACCAAGCTCAAAACAGGCGATCGAAGAAATTACGGCGGTAGGTTGGCGTTTCGTCAGTGCAAGAGGAAGTCACCACTACTTCGAGCACCCAACAAAGCCCGGTAAGGTTTCGGTCCCGCATCCCAAAAAAGACCTCCCCTTCGGAACCTACCGGAGCATACTCAAGCAGGCGGGGATACTTTAAGCCCCCTGCTTGGAAAGGACAATAAAATGCTCACGAAAAAACCGGATCACTACATCTTCCCGGCAATTTTCAATTATGCCGACGACGGTATTTCCATCTCGTTCCCCGACCTTCCGGGGTGCCTGAGCTGCGGGGACGACCAGAAAGAAGCAATGTACATGGCGCAAGACGTTCTTGCCGGGTTCCTGTCGCTCATGGAGGATGACGGCGAAGCAATACCAGAGCCCTCCGACTTCCGCAGCATCCGCACGGAGCCTAACGAGGCTGTCGTACTTGTTAACGCATGGATGACCCCCATGCGAGAGAAAACCGTCCGCAAGAATCTCACTATCCCCGCCGGGCTTGCCTGGCGTGGAGAAAAGGCAGGGCTCAATTTCTCTCAGCTTCTCACGGACGCTCTCGACAAAGTTTTGAACGAAACAGCGTAAGACAGGGTTTGAGGAACGTTTGTTTTTCTGGTTTCATGCTTTTTCCCTCCTTTCTACCGAACCGCCCCGTCCGGTCCCTGGCCGCCCCACTCGACGAGGGTGAAGCCCTTTCGGACGAAGGGCGTCAGCTCCTGCGGGAGAACGGAGATCGGGGCATTCAAGGGCCGGTAGGCCATGAAGATGCGCAGAATACTGTCGGGTTCAGGCGTGACGGTCAGCGGGGCGGAATCGGTGTAGTTCTTTCCCTGGAAGGCGATGAGGTTCCAGGGGTTGCCCTGCATCCGCGGCAGCCAGTAGACGATGAACTCGTTGTACTCGCGCGGGGTGAGCCCCATGTACGCCAGCTTCTCGCGCAGGAACGCGGCGGTGTCCGAGCCCCTGACGACGAAGCCCTTGGAGAAGTCGGGCGGGGTTCCGTCGGACGCGCCCTCCCAGAAGAGGTAGCTGTACTCCCGGCCTTGTTTGTCGGTCAGGGTCCCGTCGGGCCGCGCGGTGACGCGCCACGCGCCGTCGGGGTCGGGTGTGGGGTAGGTGCAGGTCAGCCTGCCTTGGTACTCCAGCCGAACGGTCACATCCGTCTCGGCCTCCGGGTAGAGGTAGATGACGGGCTTAGATAATACGTCTAAATCTAAACTCTTGCCAGCTTTTGTTTCTATCTTGCAGACTGGATAATATATCTCTAAACTAGAACTTGACATCGGTTCCGTCGAAACAATATCGAGGCTTCGTGTATCCTCGGAATGAGAAGGTTCTTCATCCCTCCTTACCTCTGCTCCTGGCGATTTACTCGTTACAACGGAGGGCTCGGAGGTTTCCTCCTTATCGGGCCAATAACCGTGTTCCCCTGAAATCAAGGTTGAGTTTTGCAGAGGAAGGAGAGAAGCTGCCATCTGCCCGTCGTCAGCGGTATCTATGGACTTGTGCCGTACTTCCCAAATCCTCCAGACTCCAAACGACGCCGCCAACAGCAAAAGGACCGTAAGACAGGGTTTGAGGAACGTTTGTTTTCCTGGTTTCATGCTCTTTTCCTCCTTTCTATCGAACCGTTCCGTCCGGTCCCTGGCCGCCCCACTCGACGAGGG
>NZ_CAUUWA010000010.1 GCF_963548695.1 uncultured Fretibacterium sp. | reverse complement strand
AACTGTTTCCTCGGCTCCTGGGAGCCTGTCTCTCTACAAGTACCGTCACTTACAAACAGCTTATCTCTGAACTTTAAGACAACTTGATAGTCTTGGTAGTCATGTTAACTTATTCAGCGCTTCCTTAAAAACAAAACTATATGATTAATTTTTTAAACATTTCATAGTATAAATCATAAAGCAGATTGGATTGAACGTTCCATCCTTCTTTTTGTGTATAAAGGTTATTTACAAAATGAAGAGTGTTATTGATTCGATATAGAAGCATGAGTTCATCCATTTTTTCATCTATATTAAATTGAGGATTGACTTTCTTAATAGCATCAACTATAAGTTGGATTGCCTCACTTTCTACCTCATAATAGAGGTCATAAAAGACCTCGGTATTGTTTGCTAACTCAACGGCTATCATTAAAAATAGTTTTCCTTGTAGACTTTGATCTGTCATACGCTCGATAAATACAGCGGATAGTTGATGACATAACTCATCCTTTGTTGCGTCATGATTTAATTTTAATTTTGAATAAAGATAATTAAAATTTTTTACGCGTATTAAATCAATTAGGATGTCGTCCTTATTTTTGTAATAGTGATAAAACCCTCCTTTTGATAGAGAGGTGTTTTCGATAATGTCTTCCATCGTCGAGTTACGATACCCTTTTTTTAAAAACACTTCCAGTGCACCAAATTGGATTTCTCGTAAACGCTCTTCACGACTATGTCGTTGATATGGCATATTCTAGTCAACCTCGCATACTCTATAGTGGTCCCCTTGTCAAGGACCAAAAAGGGGGGGAGAAGAGTTTAGGTCAAGATTCAAGAAACGAGGCACTTTTCATACATGCTGCGCGGGGTTGTCCTTCCTGGTGGCACCATGTGCGGACGCTCCTCATTGTAAAATCCGCCCCCACCACCTCAGCCCTTCCTGCAATTCGGCCACATTCTTATACTCGTTCAGGTAGATGCACTCGTACTTCAGGCTTCGCCATAGACGCTCGATAAAAATGTTGTCCAACGCACGACCCCGGCCATCCCTGCTGATGCATATCTCCCTGTCCAAAAGCCGGCTCGTAAAATCATCGCTCATAAATTGACTGCCCTGGTCCGTGTTGAATATCTCAGGCTTACCCCGCCTCAATGCCGCCTCCAGCGCCCTTACGCAGAACTCGCTGTCCAGGCTATATGATGGTTCCCTATTGTGGAACCATCATAGGTTGCTTGGAACCGGCAGCTCTGCCGCCGTTTCCCCTTACAACGGCCAGCCCCCGCGGCCGGTCTGAGGGGCCGCGGCCCCTACTTTCCGCCCCGTTTCATGGTCTCCTTCATCAGCACGTCGTGCGCCCCGCCCTCGGAGATCGTCATGGGCGAAACCAGGGTCAGGCGCGCCTTCTCCCGCATCTCGGGGATGGAGAGCGCCCCGCAGTTGCAGAACGTCGAGCGCACCTTGCTGAGGGTCTCCGCCACGTTGTCCCTCAGGCTGCCCGCGTAGGGCACGTAGGAGTCCACGCCCTCCTCGAACGACAGCTTCTGCTCCGCGCCGGCGTCGCCCGTGTCGTAGCGCTGCCAGTTCCGTGCGCGCGAGGAACCCTCGCCCCAGTACTCCTTGACGAAGTTCCCGTTCACCATCACCTTGTTCGTCGGGCTCTCGTCGAACCGCGCGAAGTAGCGCCCCAACATGCAGAAGTCCGCGCCCATCGCCAGGGCCAGCGTGATGTGATAGTCCATCACGATGCCGCCGTCGGAGCAGACCGGCACGTAGACGCCCGTCTCCTCGAAGTAGGCGTCGCGCGCCCGCGCCACCTCGATCACGGCCGTGGCCTGCCCGCGCCCTATTCCCTTGGCCTCGCGCGTGATGCAGATGGACCCGCCGCCGATCCCCACCTTGACGAAGTCCGCCCCCGCTTCGGCCAGGAAGCGGAACCCGTCCGCGTCCACGACGTTCCCACCCCCGACCCGCACCGCGTCCCCGTAGCGGTCGCGGACCCAGGAGAGCGTGCGACGCTGCCACTCCGTGAAGCCCTCGGACGAGTCGATGCACAGCACGTCCGCCCCAGCGTCCACCAGAGCCGGGACGCGCTCCGCGTAGTCGCGCGTGTTGATCCCCGCCCCGACCACGTAGCGCTTCCGCGCGTCCAGCAGCTCCAGCGGGTTCTCCTTGTGCATCGAATAGTCCTTTCGGAACACGAACGCCACCATGTGCCCCCGTTCGTCCACCACCGGCAGCGCGTTCAGCTTGTGCTCCCAGAGGAGGTCGTTGGCCTCGCTCAGCGTCACGCCGTCCCGGGCGTAGACCAGCTTTTCGATGGGCGTCATGAAGTCCCGCACGGGCGTGGCGGGCGTCATGCGGCTCTCGCGGTAGTCGCGGCTCGTGACGATGCCCAGGAGGCGCCCCGTCAGGGACCCGTCGTGCGTGACCGCGACGGTGGTGTGTCCCGTCCTCTCCCGGAGGCTCAGGATGTCGGTGAGCGTCTGGTCCGGGCCGATGGACGAGTCGTTGGCGACGAACCCGGCCTTGTAACGCTTGACGCGCCGCACCATCTCGGCCTCGCGCTCCACGGTCTGGGAACCGTAGATGAACGACACGCCGCCCTCCCGTGCCAGGGCAATCGCCAGCCGGTCGTCCGAGACCGACTGCATGATTGCCGAGGTCAGCGGAATGTTCATCTCCAACGGGGGCCGTTCCCCCCGCCGGAAGCGGCAGAGCGGCGTCCGCAGGGATACGTTGGCGGGGATGCAGTCCGCTGACGAATAGGAGGGGACCAGCAGATATTCGGAAAACGTGTGCGACGGTTCCTCGTAAAAATGGGCCATTTCCAGAATCTCCTTATAATCTCCTTACGATGGTCATAAAAATCCATACTATGGCCGGGGGAGGTCCGGGGCCTTCCCCTCCTTACAGAAGGCCGAGGGGCGCGCGCCGGCTGGGACCTCCATGGGGTACTCCCCGTCGAAGCAGGCCCTGCAGTACAGCCGCCTGCCCTCGCAGGCCGCAGAGAGGCCGTCCTCGCTCAGGTACGTCAGCGAGTCCGCGCCCAGGAAGTCCCGGATCTCCTCCTCGGACTTCCGCACCGCAATCAGGTTCTCCCTGTAGGGCGTGTCGATCCCGAAATAACAGGAATAGCGGACCGGGGGCGACGTGATGCAGACGTGCACCTCACGCGCGCCGGAGTCCCGCAGCTGCCCCACGATGCGGCGGCACGTCGTGCCCCGGACGATGGAGTCGTCGATCACGATCAGGCGCTTCCCCTCTATATTGTACCGGATCGGTGAGAGTTTGATGCGCACCGAGTCCTCGCGCATCTCCTTCGTGGGCTGGATGAAGGTCCGGCCGATGTATTTGTTCTTGATCAGCCCCTCGCCGTAGGGGATCCCGGACGCCTCCGCGTAGCCGATGGCCGCCGGGACGCCCGAGTCGGGCACCGCCATCACCATGTCCGCCTCGATCGGGTTCTGCGCCGCGAGCAGGGCGCCGGAGCGCCGCCGGAAATCGTAGACGCTCACCCCGTCCACCACGCTGTCCGGGCGGGCGAAGTAGATGAGCTCGAACACGCAGAGGCTCTTGCGGCACCAGTGAGACGGCCCCAGGCTGCGGGGCCCGCCGGCGTCCACGATCACGATCTCGCCCGGCTCCACGTCCCGGACGAACGCCGCGTCCAGCGCGTCGAGCGCGCAGCTCTCCGAGGCCAGCACCCACCCGTCGCCGAGCCTGCCGAGGCACAGCGGGTGCAGGCCGTGCGGGTCGCGCACGCCGATCAGCCGGTCGCCCATCGTCAGCACCAGCACATAGGCCCCCTTCATCAGGCTCATCGCGTTGCGGATACCCGCCTCGATCCCGCGGCTGTTCCCGTTCTGGCAGATGAGGTGCAGGATCGACTCCGAGTCCGTCGTGGTCTGGAAGATCACCCCGGCGTCCGACAGGGTCTCCTGGATGCTGTCCGCGTTGACCAGGTTGCCGTTGTGTGCTAGGGCGATCTCGCCCAGCCGGCACCGCGCCGCGAGCGGCTGGGCGTTGCGCACGTCGCCCCCGCCCGCGGTGGAGTAGCGCACGTGCCCGATGGCGATGTTCCCCGAGAGACCCGCGAGGACGTCCCCGCGGAAGACCTCGCCGGTCAGCCCCAGCCCCTTGAAGGGTTCGATGCGCCCGCCGCGGTTCACGGCGATGCCCGCGCTCTCCTGCCCCCGGTGCTGGAGCGCGTAAAGACCGTAGTATACCGGCCTGGCCGCATCCTCCGACTCCCGGTACACCCCGATGACGCCGCACTCCTCGTGCAGCGAGTCGTCCTCGAAACCGCGAGAGGCCCGGCCATAAGGGCCATAGAGATGGTCCATCGCCGCTAGCGGCTCACCCGCTCGAACATCTCCCGATAGGCGTCCTCCACGCCGCCCAGGTCCCGGCGGAAGCGGTCCTTGTCCAGCTTGCGGTTCGTCTCCGCGTCCCAGAACCGGCAGGTGTCGGGCGAGATCTCGTCCGCCAGGACGATGCGCCCCTCGTAACGTCCCAGCTCGATCTTGAAGTCCACCAGCCGGACCCCGATCCGCGAGAAATAGTCCTTCAGAAGGCCGTTGATCCGAAGAGCCAGGCCCCCCATCGTCCGCAGCTCCTCCTCCGTCGCCACCCCCAGGGCGAGGATCTGCGAGTCGTTGATCATCGGGTCGCCCAGCGCGTCGTCCTTCAGACAGTACTCCAGGGTGGGGGCCTTCAGCTCCCGCCCCTCCTCGACGCCGAAGCGCTTCGAGAAGGAGCCCGCCGCCACGTTGCGCACGATGACCTCCAGTGGGACGATCTTCACCGCCTTCACAACGGTCTCCCGGTCGTTCAGCTCCTCCACGAAGTGCGTCTCCACCCCGTTCGCCTCCAGCATGCGGAACAGGATGTTGCTCATCCGGTTGTTCACCACGCCCTTGCCGGCGATCGTCCCCTTCTTCTCCCCGTTGAACGCCGTGGCGTCGTCCTTGTACTCGATGATGTAAAACCGGGCGTCGTCGGTCGCGTAGACCTTCTTGGCCTTGCCCTCGTAAAGCCGCTCGCGCTTCTGCATCCTCTATTTCCCTCCCGTAAAGAATTCCACCGCAGACTCGAACATTTCCGTGCCGTAATTTCCCTCGACGTTCCGGTACAGGTACGGCCCGACGCGCTCCGCGTGTCCCATCCTGCCGAACACGCGCCCGTCGGGCGACAAGAGCCCCTCCACGGCGCCCGCGGACCCGTTCGGGTTATAACGGATGTCCATCGTCGGACGGCCCTCCGGGTCCACGTACTGCGTCGCGACCTGCCCCGCCTCCGCCAGACGCCTCAGCAGTTCCGGGGGGCACACGAAGCGCCCCTCCCCGTGGGATATCGGCATCGTGTGCACGTCCCCCTCGCGAACGCGCCGGAGCCACGGGGAACGGTTCGAGAGCACGCGCGTCCGGACCATCCGCGACTGATGGCGGCCGATGGTGTTGAAGGTCAGGGTCGGGGCGTTTCTGTCCAGCCTGTCCGGCCCGTCCGATTTATCCCGTTCGCCCGGCCCCTTCGGCTCTTTGATCGGGTCCTCCGGGTCCAGGATACGCCCATAGGGGAGCAGCCCCGTCTTGACCAGGGCCTGGAAGCCGTTGCAGATCCCGCAGATCAGCCCGCCGCGCGCCTCCAGAAGCGCCTCCACCGCGCCGCGCACCGCCGGGCTCCGCAGGAAGATGGCGATGAACTTCCCCGACCCGTCCGGCTCGTCGCCGTTCGAGAACCCGCCCGGCAGAAGGAGCGCCTGGGACGCGGAGAGCCGTTCCGCAAAGCGGTCCGCCGAGGCCCGCATCGCCTCGGCCGAAAGCGCGTTCACCACCAGGACCTCGGCCCGTCCGCCCGCACGCTCCACCGCCCGGGCGGACTCGTACTCGCAGTTCGTACCGGGGAACACAGGGATCAGGAACCGGGGCCGCGCCGACCCCACCGGGGGCGCGACACGCGCATGGGGCTCGGGGGCCGGGGAGGGCGCGGGCAGGACGCAGTCCTCCTCCTGCCCCTCGGCAATCTCGTGATGACGCGTGTACGTCTCGCGGCAGCGTGTGGGCGCCTCGCGGCAGCGCGTAGGATAGATATCCTCCAAAGCTCCGTCGTAGGCCGCCTCCTGGTCGTCCAATGCGACGCGTTCCCCATGCCAGGAGAACTCGGGCTCCGAGCGTGTATGTCCCAGCTCGATACAGTCCGTGTTGCCGATCTCCACGCCATCCTCCAGCTCCAGCACGAACGTCCCCCGCTCCGCCCCGAAGAGGTCCGCGAGGGAGACGCCGTCGGCGAAGGCAAAGCCCAGTCCGTTCCCGAGGGCCATCTTGAAAACCGCGGCGGCGACACCGCCGAACGTGGGCGTGAAGGCGGCCCGAATCGACCCGGAGGCGTTCAGTCGTTTGACTTCCTCCAGCAGGACGCGCATCGATTCCGGCTCGGGCAGGGCCCCCTCGTACCGCGGGCGAAGCAGCACGACCCGCGAGCCCGCGCCCTTGAGCTCCGGCGAGACGATGCGCCTCGCGTCGGACGCCGTCACGGCGAAGGAGATCAGGGTCGGGGGGACGTCCAGCCCCTCGAAGGAGCCGCTCATCGAGTCCTTGCCCCCGATCGCCGCAATGCCCAGGTCGAGCTGGGCCGCCAGGGCCCCGAGCAGCGCCGCCGCCGGCTGCCCCCAGCGCCGCGGGTCGTTCCCCGGCCGACCGAAGTACTCCTGAAAGCTCAGCGCGCACGCCGTCAGGTCGGCCCCGGCCGCCGCGAGGCGACAGACGGACTCCACGACCGCCAGATACGCACCGTCGTAGGGCGAGGCCGAGGACCGGAATGGATCGAACCCCCAGGCCATGACGGAACAGGTCGTCGTCTCCCCCTCCGGAAGAGGAATTTTCGCGGCCATCGCCTGGATGGGCGTGCGCTGCCGCCCTCCCCCGAAGGGCATCAGGATGGTGTTGCCCCCGACCGTCGAGTCGAAGCGCTCGCACAGGCCGCGCCTGGAGCAGACGTTGAGGTCGGAGACAACGGACCGGAGCCCCTCCGCGAAGCCGGAGGGGACGGGCGTCGTGCAGTCCCTTGGGATCGGGACGAACGCCCTGGCGTGCCGGGCGGCCCCGTTGCTCTGAATGAAGGAGCGCGGCAGGTCGACGATGCGCTCCCCGCGCCAGCGCAGGACGAGCCGTTTTTCCTCCGAGACCCTCGCCACGGTCGTGGCGCTCACGCCCTCCGCCGCCGCCAGGGCGACGGCGCGCTCCACGTCCGCCTCCGCCACGACGGCGGCCATGCGCTCCTGGGACTCGCTGATCGCGATCTCGGTCCCGTCCAGCCCGGCGTACTTCAGGGGGACGGAGTCCAGGTCGACCTCGAGCCCATCGGCCAGCTCCCCGACGGCCACGGAGACGCCGCCCGCGCCGAAGTCGTTGCAGCGCTTGACGAGGCGCGAGAAGTCCGGGCTGCGGAACAGGCGTTGGAGCTTCCGCTCCTCGGGCGCGTTGCCCTTCTGCACCTCGGCCCCGCAGAGCTCGAGCGACCGAGCGGTGTGGGCCCGGGACGAGCCCGTGGCCCCGCCGCACCCGTCGCGGCCCGTGCGCCCGCCGAGCAGCAGCACGCGATCGCCCGGCTCCGGGCGCTCCCGCCGGACGTGGTCCTCCGGGACGGCCGCCACCACCGCGCCGACCTCCATGCGCTTGGCGACGTAGCCGTCGTGGTAGAGCTCGTCCACCAGCCCGGCGGGAAGCCCGACCTGATTCCCGTAAGCGCTGTAGCCCGCCGCGGCGGCCGTCACGATCGTCCGCTGCGGCAGCTTGCCGGGCAGGGTCTCGCTCAGGGACCGTCGGGGGTCCGCGGCGCCCGTCACACGCATGGCCTGGTAGACGTAGCCCCGGCCGGAGAGCGGGTCGCGGATCGCCCCGCCAATGCAGGTGGCGGCCCCGCCAAACGGCTCGATCTCCGTCGGGTGGTTGTGCGTCTCGTTCTTGAACAGCAGAAGCCACGGCTTCGGCCGGCCGTCGACGTCCGCCGAAATCCGAACCGTGCAGGCGTTGACCTCCTCCGACTCCACCCAGTGTCGAAGCAGGCCGCGCCTTTTGAGCGCACGGGCCCCGATCGTCGCCAGGTCCATGAGGGTCACGGGGCGATCGGTTCTCCCGAGCTCGCGGCGCAGCGCAAGGTAACGCTCCCAGGCCGACCGGATGCGATCGTCCTCGATGTCGACGGAATCGAGCTCCGTGTGGAACGTGGAGTGGCGGCAATGGTCGGACCAGTAGGTGTCCAGCACCCGGATCTCGGTCAGGGTGGGGTCCCGCCCCTCGGCCCGGAAATGGGCGCGGCAGCAGCGGAGGTCGTCCGGCGTCAGGGAGAGGCCGTATTCCTCGACGAACGCCGCGAGGCCCGCGTCGTCCAGCTCCCGGAAGCCCTCCAGGACGGGGACCGGGCCCGGCTGAGGGTGTGCGGCGGCGAGCGTCTCATACTCCTCGAGCTGTGCCTCGCGGCACTCCACCGGGTTGACGAGGTGTTTCCTCACGGCTGCGAGGTCCCGGTCGCTCAGCGCCCCGTAGAGGAGGTAGACCCGCGCCGTGCGCACGATCGGACGCTTTCCCGAGAGGAGCGCGACGCACTGCTCCGCCGCGTCGGCGCGCTGGTCGTACTGGCCGGGAAGGTACTCCACCGCCAGCACGTGCGCGTCCTCCGGAACGCCGTAGGGCAGATAGTCCGTCTGAGGCTCGGCGAAGACCGTGTATCGGCACGCCAGCAGCGTCTCCGTGTCGATGCCCTCCACGTCGTATCGGTTGAGGATCCGCACGCGCTCCAGGGACGCGACGCCCAGGACGTCCCGGAGCTCCGCGTGGAGCGACGCGGCCTCCTGCTGGAACGGGGCCTTCTTCTCGACGTAAAATCTATGCACCAGGAATCTATGCATCATGTGAAAGACCTCCTGCGGTCCCGATATCGTGCCGGAAGCGCGCCCCCTCGAAATGGATCAGCCCGACGCCTGCATAGGCACGGGAGCGCGCCTCCCCGGCCGTCGGGGCGACCGCCGTCACCGAGAGCACGCGGCCCCCCGCCGTCCTCAGCGTTTCGTCGTCCCGCCTCGTCCCCGAGTGATAGACGACGGTGTCCGGCGGCAGGCCGGAATCGATATGGATCTCCATTCCCTCCCTCACCTTGCCGGGGTACCCCTCGGAGGCCATGACGACGCAGCAGGACGCCCCGTCGGAGAAGCGGACCTCCACCTCCGCCAGGCGCTCCTCCCGCACCGCCAGCATGATCTCGAACAGGTCGCTCTCCAGGAGGGGCAGCACGGCCTGAGCCTCGGGGTCCCCGAATCGGCAGTTGTACTCGATCACCTTCGGCCCGTCCGCCGTCAGCATCAGCCCGAAGTAGAGGCAGCCCCTGAAGGGGCGTCCCTCGGCCCGGAGCGCCTCGACCGTGGGACGAAAAATCGTCCTCATGCAGCGTTCCGCCAGCTCGGGCGTGTAATGGGGGTTCGGCGCGACCGCCCCCATGCCGCCCGTGTTCGGCCCTCTGTCCCCGTCGAAGGCGCGTTTGTGGTCCATCGACGAGACCATGGGGACGATCGTGCGCCCGTCGGTGAAGGCCAGGACCGAGACCTCGGGGCCGGAAAGCCGCTCCTCGATCAGCACCCGGTCGCCGCTCGCGCCGAAGATACGCTCCTTCATGATAGCGGCGACCGCCGCGACCGCCTGGTCCGCGTCCTCCGCCACCACGACGCCCTTGCCCCGCGCGAGGCCGTCTGCCTTCACCACCACCGGGCCCGCCGCCGCCGCGTACTCGAGCGCCCGGTCCGCGTCGTCGAAGACCCGGCTGCGGGCCGTCGGGATCCCGTACCGCCGCATCAAGTCCTTGGCGTAGACCTTGCTGCCCTCGATCGCCGCGGCCCGCGCGTTCGGGCCGAAACAGCGTACCCCCGCGGCCTCCAGGCGATCGACCAGCCCCATCACCAGCGGGTCGTCGGGGGCCACCACGGCGAAGTCGATGGAGCGCTCCCGCGCGAAGGCAACCAGCGCGTCGAGGTCCGTCGCGGGTATCGGCACGCACTCGGCCAGCGCCGCAATGCCCCCGTTGCCCGGCAGCGCGCAGAGCTTCCCGATGCGCGGGCTCCGCGCTAGACGCTCCGCGATGGCGTGCTCGCGCCCGCCGCCGCCTATAATCATGACATTCATCTTGGCACCCCCACTTCCACTTCAAATCCCACGTATACTTCGTTTAAGCAGACGGCCAGCTCTTCGAAGGCATAGCCTTCGGATGCTGTGCCGGTCGCTTACGTCGACACGCGGTACAGTGACCGCGTTGTCGACGCAAGCAAACAGATCACCTTGGCTGCTGTGCAAACCTCCAATCCGACGTACTATTGTGTACGCCTGGTGAGGAACCTAAGCGATTCGCACGGCTCATGCTTCGCCGGCTCTCTGCTTATTCGCTGCGTCTCGCAAAAGCCGCCTCGTCTACGTGTGATTTAGAAGCGGAATCATTTTTTAGTGGTGAAACAATCTCTGTCCGGTCATCACCATCGCAATCCCATACCGGTCGCACGCCTCGATCACCGCGTCGTCGCGGATCGAGCCGCCCGGCTGGGCTATGTACGAGACGCCGCTGCGCCGCGCCCGCTCCACGTTGTCGGGGAACGGGAAGAAGGCGTCGCTCGCGAGCGAGACGCCGCTCATGCCGCTCAGCCAGGCGCGCCGCTCCTCCGGCGTCAGCGGGTCCGGCCGCCGATCGAAGCAGCGCTGCCAGTATCCCTCGGCCAGGACGTCCTCGGGGGCAGGCGAGAGGTAGACGTTTATAGCGTTGTCCCGGTCCGGCCGGGCCAGGTCCGCGCGGAACGGCAGGTCCAGGACCTTCGGGTGGGCACGCAGCAGCCGAACGTCCGTCTTGTCCCCCGCCAGGCGGGTGCAGTGTACGCGCGACTGCTGCCCCGCACCGACCCCCAGCGTCTGGCCGCCGCGCGCGGTGCAAACAGAGTTGGACTGCGTGTACTTGAGCACGAGCAGGGCCAGGGTCAGGTCGCGCCGCGCGGCCTCCGGGATGTCCCGGAGGCGCGCCACGGGCCTGTCGAAGACCGCGGGGTCGACCACCGCGTCGTTGCGCCGCTGCTCGAACGTGACGCCGAACACGTCGCGCCGCTCCAGGAGCGGGGGCTCCCAGCCCGGGTCCATCCGCACGACGGCATAATTCCCGTTCCGCTTCTCCCGCAGGATCGCGAGCGCCTCGTCGGAGTAGCCGGGTGCGACGACCCCATCCGAGACCTCGCGCCGGATCACCGACGCCGTGACCGCGTCGCACGGGTCGCTCAGCGCGATCCAGTCCCCGAACGACGACATCCGGTCGGTCCCCCGCGCCCGGACATAGGCGCAGGCCAACGGGGATTCGTCCAGTCCGGGGAGGTCGGTGAGGAACAGGCGCTTTTCCGCCTCGTCGAGCGGTATCCCCAGCGCCGCGCCCGCGGGGCTGACGTGCTTGAACGAGGCCGCGGCGGGCATCGCGAGCGTCTTACGCAGCTCCCGGACGAGCTGCCAGCCGTTCAGGGCGTCCAGAAAATTGATGTAGCCCGGGCGGCCGTTCAGCACTTCGAACGGGAGCTCCCCCTCCTCCACGAAGAGCCGCGCCGGGACCTGGTTGGGGTTGCAGCCGTACTTGAGTTGCAGCTCCTTCAAAGCCTCTCCTCCTTCCCATGCCGATCGAACAGCCGCTCCTCGCAGCCCCGCCCGTTCGCCGTAAGGTACCGCACGCAGAGCGCCACCCGGTTTTCCGCGTCCAGCGCGTCCCAGAGGCCGCGGGAGAACGCCTCGATGTCCGCGGGGATCGGCACCGCTCGGGGCTCGCCCCCGAAGCTCGGCAGAGGGTCGCCGTCCCCGGCATAGGTGTGGATGAGGCGGCCGGCGGCCGGTACGGCCTCGTACTCGAAGAACTGGCGGAGGCATTCCCCGGCTCCACCGGCCTTGAGGATGCTCAGACGGTACCCGAAGCCTGGTCCCCCCTTCGATGGAGCCGAGGGCGCGAAGGTCAGCAGTCCGCTGATGCGCGGCGTGAAGTGCGGCGCGTCGGGCTCGTAGCTCCGCGTGCGCAGGGCCGACTCGAAGGTGCTTCCGTTCCGCAGCGCCTCGCAGACCGTCTCCGTCTGGTCCCCGTTCGTCACGACGACGTGCTCCCCGCAGACGCGGATGGGGGCGTAGAGGATCAGCGAGGGGTCCGCGACCCGCTCGGGGCTCAGGAGCCGGATTACCAAGTCGTCCCCCGACCGCTCGAGGACGCGGCCGCGGCTGGCCGCACTGCGGCCCATGATGAAATAGGCCAGGACGGCGCGCCCGTCCGGAGCACAACCCAGGATGATGCCCCGGCCCGGATACCGGTTGCCGCCCAGAAGCACCGTAAGGCTGCCGGGATTGGGGGACTCCGTCCCCCATACCCCCTGGCAGGGGAACGTGTCCCCCTGCACCCCCATTGATCCTTCCCGAGGGGGGGCGTTGCCCCCCCTCGGGAAGGATAGAAGGGGTTCCAAGGGGGCTTGCTCCCTTGGCGAGGTTTGGGGCGGAGCCCCAAGGTCTCTGCAGAGCCTTTCGACCGCCTCGGGCAGCAGGCGCCATTCGGCCTGTTCCATCACGCGGCGCTGGAGCGTCTCCGGCGTGTCGTCCGGCAGCACCTCCACGGCCTTCTGCATCAGGATGGGGCCGCCGTCGGGCGTCTCGTCCACGAGGTGGACCGTCGCGCCGGTGATCCGGACCCCTGCGTCCAGCGCCGCTTTATGGACCTTCAGTCCGTAGAGCCCGCGCCCGCAGAAGGACGGGATCAGCGAGGGGTGGACGTTCACGATCCGTCCCGCGTAGCGGGCGACGAAGGCGCCGCTCAGGATCTGCAGGAACCCCGCCAGGACCACGACGTCGATGCGCTCCTCGTCCAGCAGCTCCAGCAGACGCCGCTCGAACGACGCCGCGTCGGGGAAGGCGCGTCGCTCGACGGCCTCGGCCCGCACGCCGTGGGCGCGGGCCCGGCCCAGGGCTCGGGCGTCACCGCGGCTGGAGAGGACCAGGACGATGCTGCCGCTCCGCAGGCGGCCCTCGGCCCGGGCGTCCAGGAGCGCCTGGAGATTGGTCCCCCCGCCCGAGACCAGCACGGCAATCCGCGCGCTCAGCACAGCACGACGCCCTCCGTGCCCGGAACGACCGTGCCAATCGGGTACGCCTCTACCCCGTTCTCGCGCAGCACCCGTACGGCCGCGGCCGCGTCCTCCGGGCCGACGACCGCGGTCATCCCCACGCCCATGTTGAAGATCCGGAACATCGCGTCCTCGTCCAGCCCCCCCTCGCACTGCAGCAGGCGGAAGATCGGAGGGACGCGCAGGGCCTGGCGGTCGATGCGTGCCGTCAGGCCGTCGGGCAGGCTGCGCGGGATGTTCTCGTGGAACCCGCCGCCCGTGATGTGGGCCAGGGACCGGACCGGTACCTCCCGCAGCAGGGCGGCCACGGGACGCGCGTAGATGCGCGTGGGGGTCAGCAGCGTGTCGCCCAGCGAGGCGCCGAGCTCGGGTACGGCCGCGTTCAGGTCGCGCCGCTCGACATCGAAGACCTTGCGGACGAGCGAGAACCCGTTGGAGTGCAGGCCCGACGAGGGCAGGGCGATCAGGACGTCGCCCGCCCGGACCCGGCTGCGGTCCAGCATCTCGGAGCGCTCGGCCACCCCCACGGCGAAGCCCGCCAGGTCGTATTCGTCCGGGGCGTAGAAGCCCGGCATCTCCGCCGTCTCGCCTCCAATCAGCGCGCAGCCGGCCTGGACGCAGCCCTCGGCCACGCCCGAGACGACGGCTGCCACCCGCTCCGGGACGTTCTTGCCCACGGCGATGTAGTCCAGGAAGAACAGGGGCCGCGCGCCGCTGCACAGGATGTCGTTGACGCACATGGCCACGCAGTCGATGCCGACGGTGTCGTGCCGGCTCGTCAGAAAGGCCAGTTTCAGCTTGGTCCCGACCCCGTCCGTCCCGCTGACCAGCACCGGCTCGCGCAGTCCGCCAGGGAGCGCGAACGCGCCGCCGAACCCGCCGAGCTCCGACAGGACGCCCGAGGTCCGGGTGCGCGCGACCGACGCGGCCATGAGCTGGACTGCCGCGTATCCCGCCTCGACGTTCACGCCGGACCGGGCGTAATCCTCGCGCCCGGCGGTCATGGTTCGGTCTCCAGCCGCCCGCGCAGGGCGGCGTCCTTCTGGGCGACCTCCCGCTCCATGGCCTCGGCGCGCTCCTCCAGCATGGCGGCCAACGCTCCATCCTCCACGGCGAGGATCCGGGCCGCGAGCCATGCGGCGTTGGCGGCCCCGTCGATCGCCACAGCGGCGACCGGTACGCCCGACGGCATCTGGACGGTCGAGAGCAGGGCGTCCAGCCCCCCCAGGTCGGGGGACCGGACCGGGACCCCGACGACGGGAAGGCGCGTGTGCGCGGCGACGACGCCCGCCAGGTGCGCAGCCTTGCCCGCCAGGGCGATGATCGCCCCAAAGCCCTCTTCTCGCGCGCTTCGTGCGAACGACGCCACGGTGTCGGGCGTGCGGTGTGCCGACATGACGTGCGCGGCGAAGGGGATACGGAGGGATCGGAGCACGCCGAACGCGCGCTCCGCCACGGGAAGGTCGCTGTCGCTCCCCAGAATCACGGCAACTTTTTTCATGGTCCTCTCCTTGAAAAAATTATGAAAACGCTGATTTAATCCACGAAGCCTTCTGAACTATAAGGGAAGGGGGGCGGATTGTAAAGCCACGCGGGCGGCGGTAGATTGAAAAGGGGTTCGGTGTTTTTTGGGAGGGAATGATAAAAACCACCCCAGATTTCCGCCCCGAGGGGGTTGCATAAAACGGCGAACACCATCATTATCATGGGTGCCGATATTTCGCTGGGGACACCTCGATGGTGTCGGCAGACCTTAATTTTTTGAAATCATGCTCTGAAATCGTGTTTTGAGGAGGAAGCGGACAATGGCTTACACGGAAACGACGCAGACAAGTTGGGGAAGCCGCCTGGGCAGCGCGTTCAAGGGGATTCTGACAGGCATCGTCCTGGTCGTGGTGGGGACGGTCCTTCTGTATTGGAACGAGGGTCGGACTGTCAAGACGGGCGGGGCGATCAACGAGGCCCGCAGCCTCGCAGTCAGGGCGGAGGATATCTCCAGGGCCGATCCCGCCCTGGCGGGAAAGGTAATTTACGCGACGGGCCGGGCCGATACCCAGGACGTGCTCACGGACCCCATCTTCGGCGTGTCCGCCCCGGCCATCAACATCAGCCGGAGGGTGGAGTACTATCAGTGGCAGGAGCACTCCAGACAGGAGAAACGCAAGAAGCTGGGCGGCGGCGAGGAGACCGTCACCACCTACACCTACACCAGGGAATGGGTCGGCGGACCGATCGACTCGGGGGCGTTCAGGGACCCGGACTATCAGGGGCGCAACAAAGTCCTGGCCAGGTACGAGGACGAGACGCTCTACGCGCCCAATGTCACCTTCGGGGCCTACACGCTGCCGGACTTCCTGAAGCGCTCCATCGGCGGGGCCGTTCCGCTGGATATCGTATTGGACGAGGAGAGGAAGAAGGCGATCTTCGAGGGGCTTGCGGTGGAGTCCGCCCCGGCGGGGAACGCCGTACTCCCGGCGGCGGGCTCCTCCGACCCGGCATCCGCGGACGCCGCACTCATGGGGGGCGTTTCGGGCGTGGTCCCTCAGGATCGTTACGTCCACGCGCAGGGCAACGTCCTCTACCTTGGGGAGAACCCCGGTTCGCCGCAGATCGGCGATGTCCGCGTGACCTTCACTCAGACGCCTCCGGCCGACGTGTCCATCATCGCACAGGTGGTCGGGAACACCTTCGAGGAGTTCACGGCCTCCAACGGCTACACCTTCAGCCGGTTGGACATGGGCACGGTTGGCATGGAGAGGATGTTCGCCGGCGCCGAGAGCGATAACGCGACCATGGCCTGGATCCTGCGCGTCGTGGGGACGATCGTCGTCATCGCCGGCCTGGGGACAATTCTCCATCCGCTCTCCGTCATCGCCGACGTGATTCCGATCCTGGGAAGCATCGTCGGGGCGGGGACGGGGTTTGTGGCCTTCCTGCTGGGGCTGGCGTGGTCGCTCCTGGTCATCGCCGTCGCATGGATCCGATTCCGCCCTGTCCTGGCGGTGTCTCTCCTCGGAGGGGTCGTCGTCCTGCTGGGGCTCTTGTTTGTAAAGGGGCGTAAGGGCAGGGCGGCGTGACGTCAAAAAGCGGGAGGTTACGGGCATGTCTTCATGTCCAAGAAGATGCCCAAGAAGATGCCCAAGAAGGAGGGCAGCTCCAGTGAGCTTGCCGTCATCGTGTACGACCTGTACTACTCCAAGGCACAGGTTATGTTGGGGAGGTAAACGGCATGCGATTGAAAAAACTTTCCGCCGTCCTGGCGCTGTCGGCCTTGTTCCTTCTTGTCGGACGGGAGGGCCAGGCTGCGCTCCCGCGGGACTACCGGGAGTTCAAGGCCCGCTACCAGCAGGAGGGCAGGACGCCTGAGGGTGCGGTGAAGCTGTACTTTGAGGCCGTGTTCTGCTACATCGACGAGGCGACGCGGGCCGAGGGCTCGAAGATGGTGCGCTACGCCCTGCACCACGACAGGCCCATCGAGCAGTCGCGCAACCTGGCGACGTTCGTGGAGCGTCTGAGGGATCCCGAGATGCATCATATCTTCCGCGGCTTTGCGGAGGGGACCTCGCCCGAGAACGATTACCGGATGTCCCCGGACAACTTCAATCTCGTCGTGACCAAGAAGGTGCAGGAGCAGGGATACTTGAGGGTCTTCCTCCGAAATTCCGGGGCCGACAGTCCGAGGCCCGTGTGGGTGAAGGAGTTCGACGGCCTGTGGTACACGATCAACAACGCCAGCACGTATGTTGGAGTGCGCCCGCCCAAGGCCTTCGTCGATCGAACGAAGAACGCGCACGATGCGGACTACGACGCCTCGGAGATGCCCAGGAAATGAGACGAGGCCAATGCCCCGTTAGTCAGGGGACAAATCCGCTGATAGGATGACCCAAAGGGGGAGGAGGGCCGAAAGGCCGTCCTCCCCGATGTTGTTTATAGAGGCTCACATCAGGAGATAGAGCAGGACGAAAAGGAGCCCCAATGCGAAGGTCAGCAGGCTGTAGGCGAGGCTCGAGGGCAGGGACGTCCGGAAGGAGGGGGCGTCCTTCTCGGTACGACCCTCGGAGCGAACGGCGAGGCCATTGCCGTTTCCGGGGAAAAACGTGGAACGCCCGTTCGAGGTCCGGGAGAGCAGCCAGGAGATGGGGCTATCGCACAGGGCGCTTGCGGCCCTCGCGAACAGGGTACTGAGGAAGGGCAGCCCACGGGAGAAGCTCCAGGAACCGAATCCGTCGCAGAGGAGGTCGACCGATCGCGCGAGGAAGGCACTGAGGAAGGGTAGCCCATGGGAGAAGCTCCAGGAACCGAGTCCGTCGCAGAGGAAGTCAACGACGCGAGCAAGGAGGGCGCCGAGGAACGGCAGCAGCCCGGTCAGAATGGGACGGTAGAGAGTGCGTTCCAGGTCCAGCCATTCGGGCCAGGGGTCGATGTAGCGGCGGTGTCCGTCCGGTCCGCGCCGCATCAGTCGGGCGTAGACGATCAGGAAATAAAAAGCTGCACCCAGGGTCAGGGTCAGCACCGCGCCCTTCAGGTTGGCCCATGCGAAGTAATCGACGGGGTGCGTAGGAGGGGGCCCGTTCATGAACGGTGAGCCCAGTGCCCCGATCGGGGTCATCAGGCGATGCGGGAAAAGGCCCAGGAGAGGAAGTATCGATGCGGCCAGTGTGAGGAGCACGGCGTTTGGAGTGCTGACATAGGCTCGTCTGGAGTGCGGGTGCCCTGCTGGTTCGCTCAGAAAGAGCGCGGCGAAGAGCTTGAACATGTAGGCCGCGGTCAGGGCCCCCGAGATCAGGAATATCCACTCCACGGCCTGGAACAGGACCACCTCGTTTTGCAGCGTGAAGAGCCCGGAGTGGAGCAGCTCCGATATGGCGCCAATGCGTTCCGGCGCGTGCAGTTGGTGGATGTGCTCGACGATGCTCTCATGGATGAGCGTCTTGCCGACGTACCCACTCCAGAGGGGAACCCCGGCGAGGCCGAGCGCTCCCATGGAGAATACGAACAGGAGCAGGGGCTTGCCGCGCCCATAGCCCCGGATCTCGTTCAGGTTCAGCTTGCCGGTGTTCATGTGGATGATGCCCGCGACGAGGAAGAGCACCAGCTTGACCAGCGAGTGGTTGACCATATAGACCATGGTTCCCTGGACGGCCAGGGCGTTGTCCTCCCCGAGGAAGCACTGCATGGAGATGCCCGTGAGGATGAACCCGATTTGGGACATGGACGAGCAGGCGAGGGTCCGCTTGATGTCGACCGAGAAGAGTGCGAGCACGGCGCCGACGACCATGGTGCTCACGCCGAGCACCATGAGCATCAGTCCCCAGAGAGCGTTGTGGAGAAATATCCCCGTGCTGAGCACGAGGATCCCGAACAGGCCGGACTTGGTGAGGACGCCGGAGAGCAGTGCGCTCGACGGGGCGGGGGCCACCGGATGCGCCGTGGGGAGCCAGACGTGGAGGGGGAACACGGCGGCCTTGGCCCCGAACCCGACGAAGATGAGAACCCCTGCGAGGTAGAGCTCCGAACGATTGAGCATGCTTGCTGTGGCTATGGGGAGAAGGGCCATGTCGAGCGTCCCAGTCTGGGCGTAGAGGAGGAGGAGTCCCAGGAGGGTGACGAGTCCTCCGATGATGGTGATGGCCAAATAAGTCTCCGCGGCGCGCAGGGCGGCGCGCGTCTCGTCCTGGATGACCATGACCAAGGAGGTCAGCGACATCAACTCGAAGAAGATGAAGGTGGTGTAGAGGTCTGCGGAGAGGAAGACGCCCACGATGGCCCCCAGGGTCCAGAGGACGAAGAGGTGGTAGCGGTTCCGGTTTCGGTAGTGGGCCAGATATTCTCGGGAGAAAATTGTGGTCACCAGCCACATGAAGGCGATGACGACGAGATAGACGAACCGGAACCCGTCGAGCCTGAAGGAAAGGCCGAGTGCGCAGAATCCGTTGATATGCAGGAAGGAGGCCCCCCCGTCTCCCAGAAAGTATCCGAGGTGGCAGACCGCGGTGAGCTCGACGAGGGCTACGACGTCGGCGGTATAGTCGCGGAGGCGCTTGCTGGCGCGTCCGGCGAGGAAGGACATCAGCCCTCCCAGCATCGGCCAGAGAATTGGAAACAACAGAATACAGTTGCCACTCATGTGATCACCTCGACAAAAATGGGGCGTATCCCATACCGAAATCAGAGCACCCCCGCGGCGATCTGTCCGAAGAAGCGGATCGCCGGTCCCGCGTACAGGCCGTACAGAATGGCGGCGGCGGCCAGGACAAACATCGGGACGGTCATCAGGGCGTTGGGATCCTCGACGCCCTGGTTGGCCGTCTTGAAATCGAAGCCCTTGCCGGGCATGGTGGTGATGCCAAGGATGGAGAAGATATAGAGCACCGTCAGCAGTGCCGAGATCATCAGGGCGGTAAGGCCCATATAACCGTAGGGGGCGGCTGTCGCGGCGGTCCCGATCTGCCACTTGCCCACGAAGCCCGCCAGCGGAGGAATGCCGGAGAGGGCCATCCCTGAAACGGCAAGGCAGAAGAGTGTTTTGGGCATCCCCGCTCCGATGCCTTGCATGTCGAAAAGGTATTCCCGGTGTGTCTTATACAGGATCGCTCCTGCGCAGAAGAACAAGTTGATCTTCATCAGCGCGTGTCCGGCCATGTGGGTCAGGCCGCCGGCGAGGCCCTCCGGGGTGAGGAGCAGAGCTCCCAGCAGGATATAGGAGAGCTGAGCGACCGTGGACCAGGCGAAGCGCAGCTTCAGGTGCCGGGAGGCCAGCGCCCTGGAGGAGCCGTAGACGATTGTGACGCAGGCCAGAATCAGTGCAGTGGCCTGGGCCCAGCTCCCCCGCAGGAGCTCCGGGCCAAAGACGAAGTACGTCAGACGGATGATCGCGAATACGCCCCCCTTGACGACGGCCACGGCGTGAAGCAGCGCCGTGACCGGGGTGGGGGCTACGGATGCGGACGGCAGCCATCCATGGAACGGAAAGATCGCGGCCTTGACGCCGAACCCCAGAAATCCCAGAAGATAGACGGTAAGCAACGTATTCCGGGGTACGGCCGCTGCGGTCGCATCCAGGTTTCCCCCCATTGCGAAGGACGCTCCGGCGCCGTGCCCGATCGTGAAGACCAGTGCGATGAAGGCACAGGCCGCGCCGCCGACCGAATAGATTAGGTACTTTCTGCCCGCGGCCCTGGCGCGGTCGTCCATGGCGTGCATCACGAGCGGCAGCGTGGTCAGGGTCATGAGCTCATAAAAAAAGTAGAGCGTCAACAGGTTCGCGGAGAAGGCGATGCCGAGCACCACGCCGTAGGTCAGGATGAACCAGGAGAAAAAGGCTTTTTCTCGTCCCTCGTGCTTCATGTACTCGAGGGCGTAGAACGTCGTCGGCACCCAGAGGACCGACACGAGCACGGAAAACAGCATCCCCAGGCCATCGAGACGCAGGGCGAACGACAGGGTGGAGGAAAGGTGGAGCAGGGGCAGCGTCCCCGCCGGAGCGCACCATGCGATCAGCAGTGTGAGGATCGAGTTTGCCGTTACGATGGTTCCTACGCAAAATGCGAGCGCTTTTCCGGTCCGTAGCTTCGTCGAGGGGAGGACCAGGGCGGCCGCCGATGGAATCAGGATGGGAAGGAGAAGAGACCAGGCTGACATCGAATTTGTCTCCTAACTTGAAGGATGGTTGCCCTTAAAGAACCGTTGCCGCGAATTGCCCGAAATATCGGACCAGGGGACCGGCAAATACGCCCGCCAATAAGGCTGCCACACTGAGGAGTATCAAGGGAATCTGCATGTTGAGGGGAGGCCTGGGAGGCAACGGCCTCTCATAGTCGTAGTCTTTTCCGGGGAAAAAGGCGCTTATGGCGATGGGCAGCAGGTAGCCCGCCGTGAGCACCGCACTGATCAGCAGCACGATCACCCCGCTCAGCCCCATCCGTCCGAGCCCTGGATTGAGCGCCCCAACCGCCAGGAACCATTTGCCGACGAACCCACCGGTGGGAGGAACGCCGATCAGGGACATGGAGGCCAGGGTAAAGCAGGCAAGGGTGACGGGGAGTTCCTTGCCCACTCCTCTGAGCTGATCGACATAGTGATAGTTGGAGTCGGGCAGCCTGAAGTAGATGATCACCCCTGCGCTCAGGAACAGACAGCTCTTGGCGAAGGCGTGGGCCACGAGCTGAAGCAAGGCTCCCGTCACGCCGTCCGGGGTGAGCAGCATCAGCCCAAGGACGATGTAGGACACCTGGCTTACGGACGAGTAGGCGATGCGCTTTTTCAGATGCTTCTCCATGTAGGCCAGCATCGAACCCATGAAAATGGTGAGGAGGGAAAGGGAGAGCATCGTCGTCTGCACCCAGGTTCCGCGCAGAAACCGGGGGCCGGCCAGAAAGTAGACAGTGCGGATGATGGCCACCACCCCCGCCTTGGTGATCAGCCCGGACAGCACCGCGCTGGCCGGGGTCGGCGCCACGGGGTGCGCCGTCGGGAGCCAGGCGTGCAGGGGGACCAGTCCCGCCTTCGCCCCGAACCCGACGAGGGTCAGGAAGGAGGCCGTCAGCATCAGGTTCTCCTTCCCCGCAAGTTTGGCGGCATCCAGGACGCCGCCAGGCGTGAAATCCGTGGAGACACCGTAGCGATGGAAAAAGAAAAATCCAGTCAGGGCCAGGCACGCTCCCGTGATGGAGTAGAAGAGGTACTTCATGGCGGCGCGTATGGCCTCCTGTTTCTGGGAGTGCATCACCAGAGGCAGGGTCGCGAAGGTCAGCAGCTCGTAAAAGAGGTAGAGCGTCAGGAAGTTCGCGGCATAGGCGATGCCGATCAGGATGCCGAGCGTCGTGAGGAAGAAGGCGAAGAAGCGATCCTCCGGCGGCCGGCGCTTCAGGTACCCGAAGGCGTAGAAGGTCACGAGGGGCCAGATCACCGAGACCAGAACGGCGAAGGTTTTGGATAGCGCGTCCATGCGGAAGGACAGAGCCAGGGTTTCCGTCGCCCTCCAGAGCGTCAGGGTTCCGTCGCCGGCCCACGAGATGGAGACGAAAACCAGCAGGGCGTTCATGAGGACGACGAATGTCTCGTAACGATGGCGATGCTCGTCCGTACCCGGGCGGAAGAACATGAGCGCCATACCCGAGACGATGGGAAACAGAACCGGAAAGATCATGAGCGGGGACAGATTCATAGAAGGTTCACCTCCCTAAGGTCGGAGCTTCCGAGCCGGAGCCCCGAGAGCGAGACAAAAACGATATATCGGGGGATCTCTCTCCGGGGGCCCGGTCCTACAATAGAATGCCGACGATCTATCGGGCCCTGTCGAGACGAACGTCAGTCCGGAAAACGCGTTTTGTCTCTTTCAACCCTGGTTTTTGACTCCGTTTTTCGACCCCCGGCAGGAATCGGGGCCGGGGGTTATCCCAGGACCGCCAGGCCTTGACCGATTATTCGCATTATTGGGTCGTAGAACAGGCCTAGGAGGAAGTTCAACGCCAGAAAGGCCGCCATTGCCCCACCGTAAAACGGGGGAACAGGCTCCACTGCGGCCGATGGAGAGGGGGCGGCGTCGCTCTGGGGCGTCAGGATGACGATTGCCGCAGGGATGTAGTAGAGCGCGTTCAGCAGGGTGCTGAGGGCGAGCACCGCCAGCCCCTGGAGGACGGCGGGGCTCTCGAACGAGGCCATGGCCAGGTTCAGTTTCGAGGCGAAGCCGGCGAACGTCGGAATGCCGATCATCGAACAGGCCCCGGCGATCAGCCCCACCCCGGCCCAGCGGTTCCGATAGAACGCGCCCCTCAGGGCCTGGAGTTCCTTTTTGTGCCCCGAGACCGCGATCAGACCTCCTGCAGCGGTGAAGAGCATCGGTTTGACCGCCGCATGGACGAGGATGTGCAGACAGCCCGCGGCGATTCCGGCGGCTGTGTTCAGCCCTATCCCCAGGAAGATGTATCCAACCTGCGCTATGGAGGACCAAGCGATCATACGCTTCAGGCTCGTCTGGCGCAGTGCGTGCAGCGATCCCATGACCATGCCCGCCATGCCGAAGAACAGCAGGGCGCTGTCCATGTGCAGGAGCCGGACGGTGTCCGTGCCGAATACCCGGAAGAAGACCTTGATGATCAGGAAGATGTGTCCCTTGAGCACCAGCCCGGAGAGAATGGCGCTCGACGCGTTCGTCGCGTTTCCGTGCGCGTCGGGAAGCCAGGAGCCGAACGGATAAAGCGCGCTCTTGATGGCCAGTCCCGTCGTCATCAGGATCAGGGAGACGGTCAGAGGCAGAGTATGACGTCCCGCCGCGGTCATCCCCGCGATGGAGGTGTGCATGTGCTGCATCAGCAGGTGTCCCGTCAAGTCATAGAGCAGGCATATGGAGATGAGGATCAGGCCGGAGCCGACCAGGCTCATCACCAGATAGCGCAATGCGGCCCGGATGGTCTCGCCGCAGTCCTTCGCCGCGACGACGGCGCAGGCGGCGATGGTGTTGATCTCGATGAACACGTAGGCCGTGAAGATGTCGTTGGTGTAGATGAGCGCCAGCAAAGAGCTCAATATCAGGTTGACCATGACGCAGAAGAGATACCGGCGTTCCGCCGGGATGTCCTCCTCGGTGGAGCCGGCGTTCCCCAGCAGGGACAGGAACATGGAGGCGCAGAAGAAAAGCGCCAGAAGCGCCTCCAGGGGCCCGGCGCGCAGCTCGTTGCCCCATGGCGCGGGGAAGTGCCCCATCATGAAGGTGAAGCTCTCCCCCGTCCCGGCGACGTTGGCGAGCAGGTACGCGGACATCGCGCCGACCAGTGCGGTGACTCCCATCGTCAGACGCTCGGCGGTACGTGACGTACGCGGAAGCAGGGGCGCGGCGATCGCTGCAAGCATGGCCAGGAAGATGCTGAAGAACGGAATGTTGTAGGCGAACGGACTGATGGCCTCCGTCATGGTTCCACTTCCTCCCGAGCGCGCCGTGCCCGCATCCGTTCGATCACCTCGTCGATATCCAGGGTTCCGTAGGCCTCGTACAGGCGCAGTGTCAGGGACAGCGCAAAGGCGGTGACGCTCACGGAGACGACGATGCCCGTCAGGACCAGTCCGGCGGGGATGGGGTTGACGTAGGCCCCGGCCGCCGGAATGCCGTCCTGGGTAATCTGGATGATCGGTGCGGCACGGCCCGCTACGTATCCCTTGGCGGCGAGAAAAAGGTAGACCGCCGTGTCCATGATGTTCAGGCCGATGATCTTCTTGATCATGTTTCTCTGGAGCAGCAGGTTGGTCAGCCCTATGCCCGAGAGGATCACGGCGACAGCCTCGTAATGGTTGACGAACAATCCCTCCGTCAGCATCCTAGATCTCCCCCTCGCCGAAGAGCGCGTAGAACCCGTAGAGCGTTCCCGCGACGATGATTCCCACGCAGATGTTGAGGGGCAGGATCAGCCCTCCGCTCAGGATGGCCCCGGGCTCGCCCGTGGGGATTCCCGACTCCAGATGGTTGGCCCCGGTGAAGAAGGCGTATCCCTTCGCCAGCGCGTAGACGATGAGAGAGCCGCAGCTGGAGAGGGTGAACGTCCGAATCGAGAAGACACGCCGAACCCGCTCGAATCCCCACGCGTTCGCGTACAGGATCAGTGCGGTGCTCAGGACTGCGCCGCCCGAAAACCCCCCGCCGGGCGAGAGATGGCCGTTCACGACGATCGCAGCCCCCAGGAGAAGGATGACGGGTATCGCCAGAGCGGAGACTCCGCGCAGGATGGCGTCGTCCCCATACCTCCCATGGCGGCGCTTTCCGGCCGCCCTTGCCGTGTTTTTTTGCCCGGAGGCCGAGAGCAGCATGATGACGCCGATGGCGGCCGTGAAGAGCACCGCCGACTCCCCGAACGTGTCGAAGGCCCGGTAGTCGAGGATCATGCCGGCGACGATGTTCGTGGCGCCGGTCTCCTCGAGGCCGCGCTCCACGTAGCGTTGGGCCACGACATTATTGGCGGGGTTGGCGGGGTCGCCGAACCTCGGCAGCTCGGAGACGGTGAGCAGGAGCAGCCCGACGAGAACGATGCAGGTAAGGACGCTCATGCCCGAGTAGAAACGCGAGAACAGTTGCGGACCGCGGCATTCCATCCACTCGTCGTAGCGCTCCCGGATGCTCCTCTCGCAGTGCCTGAGGGTGCGTGCGGGGGCCGTCTCGGAGAATGGAAGCCTGGGGGGGGGCTCGGGAATCATGACCTCGTCCTTCGGGTGCGGTCCGTTTCCTTCAACCCAGTCGAGAAAGCGCCTCCAGAATGCCTTCAGCGTGTCATTCATCGGAGCGTGCCTCCTCCATCGAAGCACTCTTCGTCGAAGTGCTTTTCATCGAAGTGTCCTCCGTCGAAGCTTTCTCCTCGGGCGGCCGTTTTTTGCCCAGGATGCCCAGGCGCTCCAGGGTCAGGAAGAACAGCACGCTCGTGACCCCGGCCCCGACTGCGGCCTCGGTGACCGCGAGGTCCGGCGCCTGCAGAAGGACCCACAGCACCGCCATGACCAGGCTGTAGGCCATGAAGATGATGACGGCGTTCAGCAGGTTGCGCGAGACCGAAACGGCAATGGAACAGACGACCAGAAAGATCAGCAACAGCCATTCGAGCAGCTCCGCCATGCCCTTCATGTTCATGATTGTGTCCATGATTCGGTCCCTCCCTTTTCGGCGTTTTGGCGTGGGGAGGAGGCCACGCAGGGGGTCGTTGGACGGACGGGGCCTCCGATATCGTCGAGGTCGTCAATATCCAGGATGTCGCAGGTCTCGGCGATATGTGAGTTCGTGGCTACCTCGGCCCGGGCTACGAGATGGCTTGCCACGGGGTTGGCCAACCACAGGAAGGTGACGACGAGCCCCAGTTTGAGCGAGAACGCGTTCAGCCCACTGAGGACGACCAGGCCGGACAGCACCAGCACGGCCCCCAGTGTGTCGCACTTGGCGGCCACGTGAATGCGGTTCAGTACCGTATTGAATCGGAATATGCCGAGCGTCGCGACGCCCAGAACGAACAGGCCGCACAGGATCAGGGCGGCGGCGATGGCGAGGCGTATCATGAGGGCGCCCTCCCTTTTTCAGGCTTTTCCGTTCGGTCCTGCCGGCCGAGGACTGCCCGGGCCAAGACCACGACGGACAAAAAACTGATGATGGCGTAGATGAGGCAGATGTCCACGAGATATTGTTCCCCGATGTGAAACGACAGCATGGAGATCAAAACGATGACCTTGGTGCTCACGATGTTGACGGCGATGATGCGGTCGGTGAACCGGGGCCCCAGTGCGGCCCGCAGCAGGCAGAAAAAGACGGTGACGGACAAAAAGACCGCGCCCCCGAGCAGGAGCGCACCTTGAAGCGCTGCGGCGTCAGGCATCGGAAACGGCCTCCTTTATCTTTTTCCTCTTCGTTCCGGTCGTTTCCTCCATGCGTCGCAGCTGCCGGACGAAGACGGACTCGTCCACCCCCCGGGCCATATTGCGGTCCAGAGCGTGAATCAGGAGGTCGTTTCCCTCGAGGGAGACGGTGAGGGTGCCGGGGGTCAGGGTGATGGAATTGGCCAACACCACCCGGGCGGCCTCGGACCCGAGGTCGGTGCGAAAGCGGATCAGGCAGGGCTCCACCTCGATGACGGGGGAGAGGACCAGCCGGATGACCTGCAGGTTGGCCTTTACGATCTCGATGAAGAGGAGGGCGAGATAGAGCAATCCCCAGGGCAGGAGGCGCAGCATCGAGGCGGGAGACACGGGGCGGACGAACAGGACCCTCCGCGAGAACAGATGAAGCGCCGCGGAGACGAGAATACCCAAGGTTACGGTCTCCGCCGTAACCCTTCCGTTTATCGTCAGCCAGAGAATGAAATAAACTGGAGCCATAGCCAAACCTCTCCTCTTGGAAACTATTGGGAACCTGTGCGCCGGGTTCGTCCTCCGCACGTTCGTTTCACCCCATCATTTCACTCCATCATTATCGCTCTATCGAACCCCCGTCTAAAGCACACCTCAATACATACCACAAAAAGGCCGATTTTCCTATGGCAATCGAGGCGGGAGGTCACGAAAGACTAATTTGTGGTAACGAATGACACCGGACTGAAGGTGCGTCAGGCGGATTCTCCCAGGCGCAGCAAGATGGAAATGGAAAATGTGTTCTCGTCGTGTTGGATATCCATGGTCCCGTGATGGCGTTCGACCACGTCCCTGACGTTGAAGAGTCCCAGGCCGCTGACCCTGCGGTTCTTTTTGAGGGATTCGTACCGTCCTCCGTTCTGTCGCAGTACTCCGTTATAGCTGTTGCTGATGGAGAGGATCAGGTTGGTCCCCTTGAGTCCGCCGCGTACCGAGATCGTGCGTGATGTGTCCGCGCCCTCGATCCGCCTGCAGGCCTCGATTGCATTGTCCAGAAGATTGCCTAGGAGGATGCAGAGGTCCAGGTTGTCCATGGGAAGGGAGGCGGGCAGGTCGACATGGGCGCTCAGGACGATTCCATCCGCACTGATCTCGGCGCACTTGGCATTGAGGAGAATATCCGCCACGCTGTTCCTGCAGAACTTGTGATGCCGGGCGGAGACGATCCGGGCATGGAGTTTCTCCGCGTACTCGAGGGCGGCCCCGTTGTCGCCCCTCTCGATCATGGACTTGATGTACAGCATATGGTTCTGGATGTCGTGCCGGATGGCCTGGATCTCTCTTTGGTGCGTCTCCATCTGCTCGTAGTAGCGGGACTGCATTTCGAGTTGCTGGTGGAGCATCTCGGTTCGGTAGTAATGCGTGTTGCTTTGCTGCGCCTTGTCAATGAAGAAGAAGAGAAAGAGCGTGGTGCAGAGCAGCAGCAAAGCGGCCTCGACGTAAATGTGGAGGTTGTCGACGGCCGCTCCGTGGTTCCAGAAGAGCCAGAGCACCAGAAGGCTGTTCGCGACCGTTACGATACAGAAAATCGAGTTGCTCAGCCAGTTGATCCGACGGTTTTTGATGGTCCGCAGCTGGGTGATGACGAAGGATGCGGCCGCCACGAAACAGCAGGACAGAATCTGGTCGAAGTGTCCCATGACCAGGCGGAACGGGATGTCCGGCAGGTAACGCTGCGAGAGGGCCGAGGTGAGCGCTACCGCCAGCACCTTGCAGACGTAGTTGAGGAGCACGAAGGCGAAGGCTACAGCCCCCCGGACCTGGTCGCTCCCATAGTAGAAATGGAAAACGGTGAGCAGGGCGAACGCCATGTATAGGGGGGCCATCGAGAACAGCGGACTCTGGAGAGCGTAGGACACGAACTGGAACACGTAGTAGACGACCAGCCCTCCGGCATAGATTGCATCGTGACGTTCGTTGCGGCGCAGAAGCGCCTTGAAGAACATGTGGAAGACGTACGTCTCCGCCGCGGAGAGCACTACATATGCGATCAGGTCCTGCAAATTCATCTCCCCGGCCCGGTGTCAGAGGTTGGCCAATCCATGATGCAGCACCGCCGCCTGCACGGTCTTTCCGTAATGCCGCCCCAGAGGGATCGAGTGGCCATTGTCCAGACGGACGGTCTCCTTGTAGATGCATTCGACGTGGCTCAGGTTGGCCACATAGCTTTTGTGGACGCGTACAAACCCGTGTCTTTCCAGCTTTTCCGCTATTTCTCCGATGCGTCCGGTGAAACTGTGCTCCTCCTTCGGCGTGTGCAGCACCACCGTCCGTTTGAAGGACTCGAGGTAGAGGATGGAGTCGTTGGGTACCTTCATGAGACCGGAACTGCACGTGAACGAGAGATAGCGGGACGGGGTTTCCCTGGGCTGGAGCAGGTGGCTGACGTTGTGAAGGAAAACCTGTTTGTCCACGGGTTTGAGCAGATAACGAGAGGCCTGAACCGTATATCCCTCCAGAGCGTACTCGGCCGTCCCCGTGACGAAGAGCAGGGGCACGTCGGAGTCCAGCTTTCGGATCTCGCGCGCCGTGTCCAGACCATTGAGTTTTTCCATGCGCATGTCCAGAATGACGAGGTGAAATCGCTCACCGCCCCTATAGGCCTGAAGAAGTTTGTGTCCACAGGAAAAAGGCACAATCCCCACATTGCTTCCGTCTTGCAGTTCCCTCAGATAGCTTCCGAGCAGTTCCAGATCACAGGAGTTGTCGTCACAGAGCGCTACGTAATTCACCGCAGTCCCCCCCCTCGGTGTTCCGGTTTGCGGCCATGCAGCGGAAGTGTTTCCCCTCGAAAATTAGTATATCATCCCTTTGGCGAGGTTGAAGGGAATGACAGGCCGGGAGGCCGTAGGTTGGGGACAGTGAAACCGTTGTTGATGACAAATCGTTGGACTTCTTGCAATAACGTATATTAAATTTATGTTGCAGTCAATCCTGGATTGAGGGGAGCGTTGAGAATGTCACAGGTGGAACATGGGTCGGGGATGAAGAAAACCCTGACCAATTGGAACTTCTTCACCATCGGATTCGGGGCCATCATCGGGACGGGATGGGTGCTCCTGGTGGGGGACTGGATGGTCATTGGCGGGGGGCCGGTCGCCGCCATGATCGCCTTCGCCATTGGAGCGGTGTTCCTGTTACCGATTGGCGCGGTCTTCGGGGAGCTGACGGCGGCCATCCCGATCTCCGGGGGCATCGTCGAGTACGTGGACCGCACCTTCGGGCCCACGATGTCCCACATCACCGGCTGGTTCCTCGCCCTGGGCAACGGGATTCTGTGTCCATGGGAGGCCATCGCCATCTCCACCCTGGTCTCGGACATGTTCGGGGACTTCTTCCCCATCCTGAGGTCCGTCAAGCTCTACACGATCCTCGGGGCGGACGTCTACCTCTTCCCGACGCTCATCGCCCTGCTGTTTGCCGCTTATGTGGTGACGATGAACCTCAGAGGGGCGTCCTCGGCCGCTCGGCTCCAGGCGTTTTTGGCCAAGGCACTGCTCTGCGGCATGCTGCTCGCGATGGGCATATCCTTCGTCAAGGGCGGGCCGTCGAATATCCTGCCGATCTTCTCCCAGGTCCAGGGCGCGATGACCCGGACGCGCGTGGCGGACCTCTGGTCGGGGGTCCTGGCCGTCCTCGTCATGACCCCGTTCTTCTACGCCGGGTTCGACACCGTTCCCCAACAGGCCGAGGAGGCCGCCGAGGGGCTGGACTGGAACAAGTTCGGCAAGGTCATCAGCATGGCCCTGCTCGCGTCCGGGGTGTTCTACATGGTCTGCATCTACTCGTTCGGTACGATCGTCCCCTGGACCGAGTTCGTGAAGAGTCCCGTTCCGGCGCTCTCGTGCCTGCGCAACATCAACCTGTGGCTCTACGTTGCCATGCTCTGCATCGGCACCCTGGGCCCCATGGGGCCGATGAACTCCTTCTTCGGTGCCACGACGCGCATCATGCTGGCCATGGGGCGCAAGGGGCAGCTTCCGGCCTCCTTCGCGAAACTGGATCCGAGGTCGGGGACGCCCAGGACGGCCTGCGTGCTGATGGCGGCCTTCACGCTCATTGGGCCCTTCTTCGGCAAGAAACTGCTGGTCCCGCTGACGAACGTCTCCGCGCTCTCCTTCATCTTCGCCTGCATGATGGTCAGCCTGGCCTGCCTCAGGATGCGCTTCAGCGAGCCCGACCTCCCCAGGCCCTACAAGGTGCCGGGCGGCAGGCTGGGGATCCTGGCGGCCTGCGTTGCCGGCGGTATCATCGTCCTTCTGATGGTGGTCCCGTACAGCCCTGCGGCGCTGAATGCCGTGGAGTGGGGAATCGTCGCTGGCTGGGTCCTCCTGGGGTTGCTGCTCAGGCTTCTGTCCGGCCGCAGAGTGGTTGCAGATTGAATTTGTCTGTTCTAGATTCGTCCGTTTCGTTGAGTTCCATGCCGCCTGATCGACGTTAGGGCCGGGCCCCTTGTCGAAAGGGCGCTGAGCCCCGGTTTTGGGGTCGCGTAAGGCTTGTGTCGGTGCTTGTTTCAAATACTTTGAGGTTGGGAGGGTTTTGTTGTGACAAAGACGGCGTTTGTAGGGGCGTTGCTGATCGACGGTACGGGAGCCGAGCCTGTAAAGGATTCTCTGGTATTGGTGAATGATCGCAAGATCGAGTACGCGGGCCCCCGGAAGGATTTCGGGGGGGACTATAAGAAGGTCGATGTGTCCGGAAAGACGCTCATCCCCGGGCTGGTGGACAGCCATCTGCACTTCTCCGGGAACCTCACCGACGACGACAGCGATTGGGTGCTGGAGAACGTAGTCCAGAAGACGGTCGTGGCGGTACAGCAGGCGCACGAGTGCCTCGAGCGCGGGCTCACCACGGTGGGCGAGATATCCCGGTCGGGGCTGCAGATTCGAGACATGATCGAAGCGGGGGTCATGACGGGGCCCCGTGTGGTCGGCACCGGCCTGGGATTCTGCCGTACCTGCGGCCACGGCGACAGCCACAAGCTGCCGGCTTACTACAACAACGAGTCTCATCCCTGGGCCGAGCGGGTGGACGGTCCCTGGGACCTGCGCAAGGCCGTCCGCAGGCGTCTGCGCGACAATCCGGACGCGATCAAAATCTGGTCCACGGGCGGCGGCATCTGGCGCTGGGACCAGAAGCTGGACCAGCACTACACGCTTGAGGAGATTCAGGCGGTCGTGGACGAGTGCGCCATGGTACACATCCCGGTGTGGTCTCACGCCGAGGGGTACGGCGGCGCGCTGGACTCCGCCAAGGCGGGAGTGCACCTGATCATTCACGGCCAGACGCTGAACGACGAATGCCTGGATATCATGGCGAAGAAGGGCATCTACTTCTGCCCCACGATCCAGTTCCTGAACGAGTGGTTCAAGACCTACGCTCCGCCCTATATCCCCGAGGTTCACGACAAGTACGAGGGCGCCACGGTGGCGGAGAAGGAGCTCAACCGCGTCTATGCGAACCTTCGTAAGGCCAAGGAGAAGGGCATCGGGCTTACGATCGGGTCGGACTCGTTTTGCTCCAGCTTGACCCCTTACGGCATCACGGCGCTGGGGGAGATGTATTCCTTCGTCGAAAAGGCGGGAATCTCCGAGATGGACACCCTGATGGCCGCCACCAAGATCGGGGCCGAGATGCTGAAGGTCGGGGACGTCACCGGGACGGTGGAAGCCGGCAAGTTCGCCGATCTGTTGGTGCTCTCCGGGAACCCGCTGGAGGACATCCGCAACGTGGCGGTGGAGAAGATGGAGGTCATCATGAAGGAGGGGATGTTCGTCAAGGGCGGAAAAGACTAGGGAGGCTTTATGGACTGGATCGGCATTCCCTTGTATTTCCGGATCGATCTCCTCTGTATGAGCTATCTTACTCCCGTTTCGGGAGCCCGTACCGCGAGGTTCGCGGCAAATAGATCGACGCCCACCGGCAGGTGGGCGTCGATCTTATGGAATGAGGAGAGGCGATAAGAGGGATGCACACGGCGAGATAGGCGTGATGCACACGCACGGGGTAAACCACTGTCTCTACCATTTTGCCGCGGAGATCCACATGACCAAATGCGTGAAGGAGAACCCGAGCCGGCACATGACGGACTTGGCGAAGGTACTGTGGGGCGGATGCTATAATGCAAAAAGGCGGAAGGATACAGTGATGAGGCCGGAGGAGGTCGAGATGACGAAGGGTGGTAACGGTCCGCGGATCCAACTGGATCGTCTGAGTGATCGTTTTTTCAAGTACCTGTAAGCAGGCAACCGCCTTCCGTGAGGCGTCAGCCTCGCGGGGCGTGTTGATCGCTTATGTCGAAGCGAAGCCCAGTGGCTTCGACTTCGACGCGAGTAGGTGACGCAGCCTGTTCCACGGTCTCCGGCCCGACGCAGTGAGGTTCTGTTGGACATCGACCCGGATGGAAGCGCACGCAGGATCGAGGACGTGAGATATGGGGACTGCGAGAGCCTGCCCCTGCGCCGAGACGCGAAGCTGCCCCGTTTTGACGTGATCGCGACGTCCGAGGACGGGCAGGAGTACGGGGACCTGGCGCCTGTGATTTTTTAAGCAGGCAACCGCCTTCCGTGAGGCGTCAGCCTCGCGGGGCGTGTTGATCGCTTACGTCGAGGCGAAGCCCCGTGGCTTCGCTTCGACGCAGTGAGGCGCTACAGTTTTTTCTATAAGCGGACCGAAGGTTTACGGCTTGCCGTACCGACACAGCCTCCAGGGCTTAACAGCCCTGGAGGGCTGGCTGTTTGTTGCGCCGAACGGCAACAACTGTGTTGCCGTTCAGCATAAGCGACCGGCACAGCATTTTCAGCCTTGCAGGCTGAAAAGAGCTGGCCGTCTGCTTAAGGGAGGCGAGACGCATGTATGTCAGCATCATGGAGCGTAAAGGGATAGAAAAAGGCATCCAGCTGGGAGAGGCAAGAGGTATCCAGCTCGGCCGAGCCGAGGGCAAAGCCGAGGGCAAAGCCGAGGGAGTGGAGGAGACGGCTGTGGCGTTACTGAGGGAGAATGTCGATATCCTTCTGGTCTCGAGGGTGACCGGGCTCTCGACGGAGCGCTTAAGAGAACTGCAAACTTCAACGAAGTAAAAGAAACGCTTAAAGGTCTTAAAGGTTTTATCAGGGCTGGCCGTCTGCTTAATGGAATTGCGAAATCGATGAGTTGAGACGACGAGATGTATATCCAGATTCATGCCAAATGAGTCCTGAGGCCTATTTTGTTTTTGACCATTTCGTGTAATATACGTGATGACGTCTGTGTAGATTCCGCAGCGTCGGACGAAAGGCTTCCAAGTTCGATCAGCAGGAGCATTCCCGAGGGCAGGAGAGAGAGGTGTGAATACCCCCCCTGATGCCATAAAGGACGAAGGATCGAAGGAAGGTGCCGGAGGGCTCGAAACTCAAAAGGTCCAAGGGGCGGACAAAAAAGGAAACAAGGTCACTTTTGTGTTCCCCTTGAGGGCTTTCGGGGCATAGGGTCCGAGGGCGCAGGTAAAGGTCAATTTTTAGTGTATCTTGACAAAACAATAAGGGGGTAACACAGTAATGAAAAAGTTTGCAGCAGTTGTTGCAGTCGCGGTTCTTTTTGCGTTTGCCGCTCCCGTCTTCGCGGCAACGAACCCGTTCATGGACGTTCCGATGAACCACTGGGCCTATGACGCGATCGGCCAGCTGGCCGCTCACGGCATCCTCTCCGGCTATCCGGACGGTACCTACAAGGGCAAGCAGCCCACCACCCGTTATGAGATGGCCTCCGCTCTGGCCCGTGCTCTTGCGGTCGTCGATATGACGAAGGCCAGCAAGCAGGACGTTGAGATGCTGAAGAAGCTCGTTGTGGAGTTCAAGGACGAGCTGGACGCGCTGGGCGTGAAGGTTGATGCTCTGGACAAGCGCGTTTCGATCATCGAGGATCGCCTTGGCGGCTGGAAGCTGAGCGGGCAGCTTCGCGTGGACCTCAAGAACAAGGATAGCAATGAGGCTCCGATCTCCGAGGGAAGCTCCAGGGTTTCTCGTTCACGTCTGGTGTTTGAGCGTTGGTTCGGCGACGAGGAGAACCCCATGCACTTTGTGGGACGCCTGGATGGTCTGGATACGGGGTGGACTCGCTTTTATGTGGAGGTTCCTTTCTACTGGGAGTCTACGTTCATTCCGGGGCGCTTCGAGTGGGATATGGAGGAGGACTACTACCTCGGAGGGGCTACGGACTTCGAGGCGACGGGCGGCTTCTATGGGCTCGATTCTTACCTGACCGACCGTACGACGGACGGGCTGGGCTGGACCAAGAGCTTCGGCATGGGGAGTGTCCATGCTTATGTGGCGCATCCTAATCTTTTCGATGTGAATCTGGG
Organism: uncultured Fretibacterium sp.; assembly: GCF_963548695.1. Classification (NCBI taxonomy): domain Bacteria; kingdom Thermotogati; phylum Synergistota; class Synergistia; order Synergistales; family Aminobacteriaceae; genus Fretibacterium; species uncultured Fretibacterium sp. The sequence goes on along the minus strand of NZ_CAUUWA010000010.1, from coordinate 21,018 downwards.
GAAGACGGATGACCCCGATGTTTTGGAGGCATGGGGCGCGTGGGAGCTCTTCCTGATGGGCAAGCTCCAGTTCACGGAGCAGTTTGGCCTTGACTTGGGTTTTCAGGCCTTCATCGGCGACAATGCCGAGCCCGCGAAGGGGAAGTTGGTTGATGGGAGCTTCAGCTTCGACAATCTCTGGACGGTCTTCGGAGGCCTGCGCTTCAATTTTAACGACAACATCGCCCTGAAGGGGATCGTCTACCATCAGCAGGTGAACGGAGATTGGTGGAGTGCTGCCAGTAATAAGTGGTACGATGCTGATTTCGACAGTACCAACACGTGGAAGCTCGTCCTTGACGTGAAGCAGGAGGCCCTGAAGTTCACCAGCGTGTGGCTGGAGTACGGCCAGATGGATGCAGGGTTCGTTGTTCCGGCTGGGCTGACGGGTGCAGTTTTTGCCCAGGGCGAGGTAGGATCCGAGGTCATTCTTCCCGATGACCTGAAGTACTGGCGTATTGGGCTGGGTCAGGAGTGGAACGAGAAGTGGGCTACCCACCTGTTCTACTACAACTACGACTTCGACAAGGATGCCAGTGAGGACTTCAAGGAGTGGGGCCTGGGCGTGCAGTACATCTACAATCCCAATGTCAAGTTCGGCCTGAACTTCGTGAAGGTCGATTGGGACAAGAAGGACGACGACAACATCCTTCGTTTCCGTACGCAGGTGTCGTTCTAGTTCCACAAGTATCATTTAAAGGAGGAGGGCTTTGGCCCTCCTCTTTTTTATGTCCTTGGGTTTGCCATGGTTGTCACGTTGTCTCAGGTGACCGGTGTACTCGTGGCACGCTTCACCCGGAGCTCCCGAGGGAGGGGAACCGGATGAAAATCGCTGTAAGTTATGTGTTCTAAAGTTCAAGCTCTGTGTAAACGCTTTTTTTGTTACTCTGACTCGTCGAAGCCGAAGCCACGGGGCTTCGCTTACGTTCTTCATCAGGGAGGCCCGTCACGAAAAAGGCGTTTCGTAAATCGCCCTTCAGCCCCTCCCGACGCGATGACACGCCACGAAGTGGCCCGGCGACACCTCCTCGAGCTCGGGCCGGAACTGACGGCACCGTTCCTCGGCCAGCGGGCAGCGTGGGGCAAAACGGCAGCCGCACTGAAAATCGACGGGGCTGCCCACCTCGCCGCTCAGGCGCACCCTCCGCGCGCTCATGGGGTTGTCCGGATCGACGTCCGGGATGGACGAGAGCAGCGCCCGGGTGTACGGGTGAAGCGGCTCCCCGTAGAGTTGGGCCGTCCCGGCCAGCTCCACGAGGGCGCCCAGGTACAGGACTCCGACGCGGTCGGAGATGTGGCGCACCACGGCCAGGTCGTGCGCGATGAAGAGCGACGTCAGCCCGAGGTCCCGCCGCAGGTCCACGAGGAGGTTGACGATCTGGGCCTGGATGGAGACGTCCAGCGCCGAGATCGGCTCGTCGCAGACCAGCAGCTCCGGCTCCACGGCCAGGGCCCGGGCGATGCCGATGCGCTGGCACTGCCCGCCGGAGAACTCGTGGGGGTATCGGGAGCGGAACTCCGGCCTCAGCCCCATCCGCTCGAGAAGGCGGCAGACCCGCTCCTCGCGTTCCCGCTTGTCCCGGCACAGGCGGTGGGCGTCCAGCCCCTCGGCCACGATGTCCCCGACGGTCATCCGGGGGTTCAGGGAGGCGTAGGGGTTCTGCAGCACGATCTGCGCCCGCTTCTTGAAGTGCAGCCGCTCGGCCCCCCTGGCGGCGTGCACGTCGAGCCCGTCGAAGAACACGGAGCCGGAGGTCGCGGGGTGAAGCCCCAGGATGGTCCGGCCCAGGGTGCTCTTGCCGCACCCGGACTCCCCGACGATCCCCAGGGTCTCTCCCCGGGCGACCTCGAAGCTGACGTCGTCCACCGCCCTCAGGATGCGGCCTCCGCGGAGCCGGAAGTACCGGCAGAGGCGCTCCACGCGCAGCAGCGTTTTTTTCGTCGGCACCATGCCGCTTCCCTCCTTTCGCTTCACAGGGGCACAAGCTCTCCTGAAGTTCTCCTCGGGGCTCTGCCCCGAACCCCGCCAAGGGAGCAAGCTCCCTTGGATCCCTGTTACCGTTCTCGTCAGGGGAGCGTTGCTCCCCTGACGAGAACGGTCAGTAGGGGTGCAGGGGGACTTGTTCCCCTGCTGGGGGGTGCGGGGGGCAAGGCCCCCCGATAAGGGACTTTAGGAGACCTGTTCCCCTGTCAGGCGCCAAAGGATGGCGCAGCCAGCACCGCACCCGGTGCTCCTCGGACACCGAAAACTCCGGCGGCGCGGCGCGGGTGCAGATCTCCATGCAGGTGTCACAGCGCGGCGCGAAGGGGCAGGCGGGACGGGCCCCGGGGTCCTCGATCAGGTCGGGCGGCGTCCCGGATAGGGAGTAGAGCATCGGGCGGCCCGAGCCCCCCGGACACGGTACGGAACGCAGCAGCGCCCAGGTGTAGGGGTGGGCGGGCCTGAGGAGCAGTTCCCGCTTCGGGGCGCTCTCCAGGATCTGTCCCGCGTACATCACCTGGATGCGGTCCCCGACCTCCGATGCGACGCCCAGGTCGTGCGTGACCAGCAGCACCGAGAGCTCGAAGCGCCGCTGGAGCTCCCGGATCAGGTCCAGGATGTCGGCCTGGGTGGTGACGTCGAGGGCCGTCGTGGGCTCGTCCGCGATCAGGACGCGGGGCGTCCCGACCAGGGCCGAGGCGATCATGACACGCTGGCGCATCCCGCCCGAGAGCTCGTGCGGGTACTGCCTCATGCGCGTCTCCGGGCTCGATATCCCCACGGCGTGCAGCATCTCGAGCACCCGGAGCCGCCTCTCGGGGCCCCGCAGCCTCGTGTGGAGCAGCAGGGTCTCCTCTACCTGCTCCCCGATCGTCAGGGTAGGGTCCAGCGAGGTCGAGGGGTCCTGGAAGACCATCGCCAGGCTCCGGCCTCGGACGCGCTGCATCTCCCGCTCCGTCAGCCTCAGGAGGTCCCGCCCCCGGTACAGGATGCGGGAGCTCCCCGGGACCTCGACCGCCTCGTCCGGCAGAAGGCGCATCAGGGCCCGCGCCGTCATGGACTTTCCGCAGCCCGACTCCCCGACCGTCACGAGCGTCTCGCCGGAGCCGAGGGCGAAGGAGACGTCCCGAACGACGTGAAGGCGGCCGTCGCGGGTGTTCAGGTGCACGTTCAGGTTCCGGACCTCGAGGATCTTTCCGTCCTCGGTCCCCCCACCCGCGATCTTCTCGTGCGCAATCCCTTTGTCCGCGCCGTTCACAGTTCAGTCCCTCACGCGGGGGTCCAGCGCGTCGCGGAGCCCGTCGCCCAGCATCTGGAAGGAGAGCATGGTCAGGCTGATGAAGAGCGTGGGAAAGAAGAGCTGCCAGGGATAAAAGAGCATCTGCTGCTGCGCGCCCGAGGCCAGCGCGCCCCAGCTGGTCATGGGCGGCTGGATGCCCAGTCCGATGTAGGACAGGAAGGCCTCCCCGAAGATGAAGAGGGGGATGTCGAAGGTGACCGCGACGATCATGACGCCCATGATGTTGGGGATCAGGTGCTTCCAGAGGATCCGCCACGACGAGGTCCCCAGGGCCCGGGCCGCCAGGACGAACTCCTGCTCCTTGATCTGCAGGATCTGCCCCCGGACCAGATAGGCCATGTTGCACCAGCCCGTCAGGGTCATCGCGACCAGCAGGCTCGCCATCCCGCGGCCCAGGATCAGGGAGACCAGTACCGCCAGGACCAGGTAGGGGATGCTCGACAGGACGTCCGCCAGGCGCATCATCGCGTTGTCGACGGCGCCGCCCAGCCCGGCGGCCACCCCACCATAGAGTAGGCCCATCAGGATGTCGATCAGCGCGCCGGCGAGCGCGATGATCAGCGAGGCCCGCCCCCCCACGGCGACGCGAGTGAAGAGGTCGCGCCCCATCTTGTCCGTCCCGAACCAGTGGGCCGCGGAGGGCCCCAGGTTCTTCTCGGTCATGCTCAGCGCCTCGTGCCCGTAGGGCGTCAGCTCCGGCCCCACGACGCAGAGCGCCGTGACGAGCGCCAAAAGCGCCACGGACAAGAGGGCCGCCCGGTTGCGCCTCAGACGGCGCCAGGCGTCCTGCCAGTAGCTCACGGACGGCCTGAGGAGGAAGGAGGCCTCGTCGGGCCGCTCGACGAAGCGAAAGTCCTCCGGACGGAGCTCCGCGTCCGTCGGGGCCGTCCCCTCCATCCGTACCGAGTCCCCGATCCGTGCCGGGTCCCCCATTCGATCGGAGCCGGCGGCGCGCATCCCCGTCATAGGGTTCCGCCGCCGTCCCGCGCGAAGCGGATTCGGGGGTCCAGAAAGCCGTAGAGGACGTCCACGGCCAGCATCGACAGGATGTAGAGGGCCGACAAAAAGACCGTCTGCCCCATGATCAGGGTGTAGTCCCGGTCCCCGACCGACGAGACGAAGTAGAACCCCAGCCCGGGCACGGAGAAGATGCGCTCCACCACGAAGGCCCCGCCGAACATCAGGGCGATCTGGGGCCCCAGCAGGGTCACGATGGGCAGGATGGCGTTGCGCAGCACGTGCCGGCGAACCAGGCGGAGGCGGCTCATGCCCCGGGCCCGCGCGGCCAGGATGTAGTCCTGGCTCAGGACTTCCAGGCAGCTTGCGCGCATGAAGCGGGCGTACTGAGCCGTGGAGTAGAAGGACAGGGCCAGGGCGGGGAGCACGACGTGGGCGAAGCCGCCCCAGCCCGTGACGGGGAACCAGCCCAGCCGCACGGCCAGGAAGTATTGGAACAGGGAGGCCAGCACGAAGTTGGGGATGGACACCCCCAGGATCGCCAGGAGCATGACCGCGTAGTCCAGCGCCCTTCCGCGGTGGAGCGCCGCCACGACGCCCAGTGTGACCCCGAGCCCCGCCCCCCAGAGGATGGCCGTCAGGCCCAGCACCCCGGACACGGGGGCGTAGCGGGAGAGGATGTCCCCGACGCCCCGCCCCCGGTAGCGCAGCGACTCGCCCAGGTCCCCCTCCGTCAGCAGCCGCTTCCAGAAGAGCACGTATTGCTCCGAAAGGGGCCTGTCGAACCCGTAGCGCTCGAAGGTCTGGCGGCGCAGGGACTCGGGCAGCTTCTCGGTCATGGCCTCGATGGGGTTGCCCGGCACGGAGTGGATGATGAAGAACGTGGCGCTCATCGCCACGAACAGGGCGACGAGCGAGTAGAGCAGCCTTTTGAGGACGTACCGAGTCATCGAAACCCTTCCTTCGTCCCGCGTCCGGACGGGCGCTATCTCTCGACGGAGACGGTCTTGTAGAGCATGGCGGTGAAGGTGGGGGCGGCGTACCCCTTCACGTAGGGATGGACGTAGTCAAACCCGGTGGCATAGGCGTAGGGGGCGATCGTCCCCTCCTCCAGCAGGATGCGCTCCGCCTCAGTATAGTTCTTTGCCCTCAGGGTCCTGTCCGCGCTCCGCCCGGCCTCCCGGACCAGGGCGTCGTACCTCTCGTTCGACCACCCCGTGGGGATGGTCCGGGCGCCCGTGATCCACAGGTCCATCATGGAGGAGGGATCGTTGAAGTCCGCGTAGTAGGATTTGTAGCCCATCTGGTAGTCCAGGTTGCGGTTGCGCTCCTGGAAGACGGGCCACTCCACGGGGTCGAGCTCCAGGTCGACGCCCAGCCTCGTCTTGTAGGCCTGCTGGAGGTACTCCGCGAAGTCCCGGGTGGCGTTGTGGCACATGAGGACGACCTTCAGCTCCTCGGGAGCGCCGCTCATCCCCAGCTCCTTCAGTCCCTCGGCCAGGAGCGCCCTGGGGTCGGGATGGGCCGCGGCCAGATCCCTGACGGGCTCCCCCGCCAGCTTGCGGAAGTTCTCCCCGTCCAGGTCCATGGCCGGCGGCAGCCAGCCCCAGGCGGCCGGCTCCAGCCCCAGGCTGACGTCCCTGTGAATCTCCTCCCGGTCGAGCGCGAGGCTGAACGCCAGGCGCACCTTTTTGTTGGAGAAGGGCGGGACCGTCTGGTTGAAGAAGACGTATTTGGTCTCGGGCATGGTGACGATGTTCTTGACGTACCCGCCCTTGCCGGCGGGGTTCTCGTCCAGCTTCTTCGCCCACTCCGCGGAGTAGACGGAGGTGAGGTCCAGCCCCCCGTTCTCGAAGTCGCCGATCTTGGTCGACTCCTCGGCGACGATCTTCATCTCGAGGCGGTCCAGCTTCACGTTCTCCGCGTCCCAGTAGAGGGGGTTCCTGACGAAGGCGAGGGAGCTGTTGTGGACCCACTCCTCGAGGATGAAGGGGCCGCAGCCCACGATCTTGCCCGCGTCCGTCCCGTAGGCGTCTCCGTACTTCTCCACGACGTCCCGGCGCGCGGGGAACATGGCCGTGCCCGCCGCGCTCTGCAGCAGGTAGGGGACCGGGTGCTCCAGGCGGATCACGAGCGTCCGGTCGTCGGGGGCCTCCAGCCCCAACTCGGAGAGCGGCTTCCTGCCCAGCAGGACGTCGCCCGCGTTCTTGATGAAGCGGACCTTCCCCGAGATGGGGGACGCGGTCGTGGGGTCGAGCACGCGGGAGATCCCGTACACGAAGTCCGCGGCCCGCAGCGGCTTGCCGTCGGACCACTTCATCTCCCTCAGGCGGAACGTCCAGGTCAGGCCGTCCTCGCTCGTCTCCCAGGACTCCGCGCAGGCGGGCGCCGCGACCTCGCGTCCGTCCTTGACGACGATGCCGGTCAGCCCCTCGATGACCTGGGAGGCCACCATGGCGGAGTAGTAGTCGGAGACGCGGGCCACGTTGAAGGAGTCCGGCTCCTCGTCGATGGGAATGCGGAGCACCCGGGGCTCCCCGGCCCGGGACGCGCCGGCGAAGATCGACGACAGAACGAGGCACAGCGACAGCGCCCACGCGGCGCACGAACTTCTGGTGACGCTTTTCATCACGATCCAGCTCCCTTCGTTTTCTGAACCTCCGAAAGCCCCGGGTTACGGGTCAACCTCGACACATCTTCTCCTGGATAAACTCCCTCAATGGCGTCAATCTCTCGTCGCTCCAGTCAAAAGCCCCCGCCTTGGCCGCCTCTCCAATCTTCATTCCGACATATTTATCCGAGACCGCAAGGCAGGTATGCAGCCGTGTCTTGAACCTGTGTACAAAATCTCTGCCGCGTTCTATTTTCAGTTGATCCAGAAAACGATCGACGGCCTCCAAAAGCTTCGGCGGGTTCGGATCTTTCAGGATAAAGGCACAGAGGTCTTCCAGGGTTCCCGCAACGGGAGTTCCATGACAAACGGGGAAGAGAAGAAAGCCGATTTCGATGTCCTTGTTCTTCCTATCCGTTACCCACTGATGGGGGCTGTCCGGAGCGGAGAATCCATTTTTCTCCAAGGCCGTTCTGATCTGCCGGATCGCCGCATTTGCATCCCTCTCCGCATCCCGAACGATCAACAGGGTTTTGACCTCGTCGAAGCCGGGAGTGACCTTCAAGACCTTGAGCTGCTCGAGCAGGTCGCTGTTTCCTCCAAAATCCATAACCTGGATGTCCTCTGAAAATCCGGGCGTTGCCGACAAGTGCGCGGAGTTCAGATAGGCGATCAGAAAACCCAGCTCATCCCTTCCCTCGCATAAAATGAGGTGTCTCTTCTCTACCTTGGTATTTTTTCCCCTTGTCTCCGGGAGGCCCCGAGCCGCGCCCGTCGCCATCAGCGGACCTCCATCTCCATCTCCATGGCGGTGTTCAACAGATCCCCGGAATACCTGCGGGCGACGATGTCCTTATCATCCTCGTCATCGTCCTCGCCGCGGTCAATCCTGAAGTAGCAAAAATCGTCCCGTGCCGCATCCCCTGCGGCCACGGCGCCCTGAATGCACTCATAGCTGTGCGTGGTCGCAATGACCTGGCAGCGGTTCTCCCGCGCGGTGTTCATGACCGCCTCCCACAGTCTCCCGTACACGGAGTAATGAAACCCCGTCTCGATCTCGTCGATGAGGACAACCGCATTCGGGCCAGGATTCCTCATGATCGTCAAAAGGATGGAAAGCAGACGATTGACGCCGTCGCCGGCCATTTTGAGGGGCAGCAGCCGCCCTCTCATTTTTGCGTAGAGCTGGGGCTGCCCGCCGATGACCAACGTTGTGATGTCCGAGATGGAGCCATCGATGACCCTCAGAGCCGAAATCACCTGCTCCTTCCTGCCCTCGAGCTCCAGCTTGCCCAGGGCAGTGACGTCGCTGTCGTTGTTGAGCCTCGCGGCTGGGATATAATGCGTAACAGGCAACCGGGTCGATAGTTGTTCCGATGCCGTGTTTCCACCCGAGGTCGTATTTTTCCCTATCCCTGACGAATTCAATATGAAATGACCGCTCTCGGAGAGTTCCCCATAGCGAAAATCAAATTTCAGAGTATACGTTTGTTTGGCGGACGATATAAACTGCATCAAATTCTGCGGAATGTTGCCGGCGCTGAGGGGCAAAAAAATATCGTCCCTGGAATAGCGAAGACGCAGCGGAGTATCGTCGAGCGTCATTTCGATCTCGATCTCGCGCTCCGGATCGTGGAACAGCGGCGTCCACAGGATGTCCGGTTCCGGCATCACGGAAGAGCCGCGAAGGCTGCTGAGAGCCAAAAAAGAATCTGCCGCGCCGTAATCCAGCGCCAGAAAGATGCCCTCGAGGATCGAACTCTTGCCAACATTGTTCTTGCCCGATATCAGAGTGACAGGGCTCAGATCGGAAAGTTGGAAGTCCTCGAACCCTCGAAAATTTTTAAAAGTTGCCGTTCTTATCATCGTCAAGGGCACCTCTCTTGTCTCAAAGCATGCTCAAGATCCCTCGGTCCGCCTGAAACACTGCACAAATGCAGAAAAGTACCTCACGCCTGTTCCGCCTCCAAGAGCTCCAGGATCTTCTCCAGCGTCCTGGCGTAGAGGGGGTTGTCCCTTTTTCTGGGGTGAGGCAAATCCAGGGACTCCTCCAGGACGACCCGTCCCGGTCGGGCAGACATGACGACGATACGGTCGGCCAGGAAGACGGCCTCGTCCACGCTGTGGGTCACGAACAGGATCGTCTTGCGGTGCGCCTGCCAGATCTTCAAAAGCTCCTTTTGCAGGATAATCCGCGTGTGGGAGTCAAGGGCGCCGAACGGCTCGTCCATCAGCAGGATCTCCGGGTCGTTCGCCAGAGCCCGGGCAATGGCCACGCGCTGCCGCATCCCCCCGGAGAGCTCGTGGGGAAGGGCTCGCTCGAAACCATTCAGCTTGACGAGCTCGATGTAGTGTGCTGCAGCCGCTTTCCGCTCTCCAACCGAACGTCCCAACAGCTCCGGGCCCATCCAGACGTTCTCCTCCACGCTGCGCCAGGGCATCAACGAGTATTCCTGAAAGACCATGCCCCGCTCTCGCCCTGGGCCTTTGATCTCCACCCCCTTCATCAGCGCCCTGCCACCGGAGGGGCGCTCCAGGCCGGCCAAGATCCGCAGCAGCGTGGACTTCCCGCACCCGGAGGGTCCCACGATGCAGACGAACTCGTTCTCCTTCACCGAGAGGTTGACATCCAGAAGGGCGGCGATGTCCCTGCCTTGATCCGATGCGAAGTGTTTGCCCAAGCCCTCGATCCTGAGAAGGCTGCGTTCTTTTATCATTCCGTCACCTTATCATACCATCACCTGTACAGACTTTGCCACTGAAACGCGCGGCGCTCGATCAGCATGAAGATCGAGTCGATCATAATCCCCATGACGCCAATGGCGATCATCCCCGCGATGACGACGTCCGTCTGCGCCACCGTGTAGGCGTGCGTGATGAGGTACCCAACCCCCGAGATGCTGCCGGGCATCATCTCCGCCGAGACCAGGCACATCCATGCGACGCCCAGCCCCACCCTCAGCCCCGTGAAGACCTGCGGGGCGGCGTAGGGGAGGACGACGTAGCGGACGATCTGCCACGGCGACGCGCCCAGAACCCGAACCGCGTCGATCAGCGTCACCCGGACGCTCTGCACGCCCCCAATGGTGTTCACCAAGATGGGGAAGAAGGCCCCGATGAAGATGATGAACAGCATGGAGAGCTTGATGTTGCTGAAGAAAGGGTACCACGCCCCCTCCTCGATGCCCAGGATCGTCGCCATACTGGCGACGCCGAACCAGGCCAGCACAAGGGGGATCCAGGACAAGGGGGGGATGGGGCGAAAGAGCCCGGCCATCAGCCCCAACATCCGGTTCAGCCAGCTCCAGTATCCCATCGCGAGCCCCAGCGGGACGGCGACGAACACGGCCAGGAGGTACCCCCCGAACACGCGGACGAAGCTGACGGTCACGTTGCCGACGAGGGAGCCCATGTTCAGCAGGTTTTCCGTGGGGTGGAGCAGAAGCGACAGCACCTCCCCGATCTGCGGCAGGACGACCGGGTTGTCGATCCGCAGGGACGCGTAGTGCCAGAAGAGCAGGAAGAGCGCCGGGGCGACCAAGGAAAGGAGGCCCCGGCTCAGGCAATGCCTCATCGTTTACTTCGCGTTATACTTCTCGGCCCAGCGGAGGTCGAAGACCAGCTCCTTGCTCTCCTCGAGGGTTTTGCCCTTCAGACGGTTCTTGAACTGCCCCATCTTGTTCAGCATATCGGGGTACAGAGACGCGTTTCGGAACCATTTCTCGTCCGGGTTCGTCGAGTACGTCATCTCGGACAGGCGCGTCGCCTCGACGGGGACGCCGAACCAGACCGCAGAAAGCTCGTCCGCCTCCGGCTTGTTCGCGTTGCACCAGGCGCTCGATTTGGTCAGGAGCTCCAGATAGGCGTCCAGGACGTCCGGGTGCTTCTCGATGACGTTCACATGCGCGGCGGTCACGCAGCAGGGGAAGTGATCCCATTTTCCTGCCGGGGGCAGGGTTTTGAGGTCCAGGATCATCTTGCCCTGCTTCTTCAGCACCGACACCTGCGGGATAGGTGCGGGAGCAACCCAGAAGTCGACCTGTCCCGAGGTCAGCGCGGGGTTGAAGTTGGCGACCCCTTTCAAGTCGACCAGGAGGACATCGGCCTCGTCCTTCGTCGCGTTCGCGTCCCCCGTCAGGCGCAGGCCGGCCTCGAAGAGAGCCGCCTCGACGAGGATCTTCGGGGCGCTGGTCGGGGAGTGGTACCCCAGCTTGACGGGCGCCTTGGCCTCCTTGATGAACGCCATGAGGGAATCCCAATCGTTCACGGGCGAGTCCAGGCGTCCGACCATCGCGATGCCGTCCGCCTGGATGGGGGCCAGCACCTTGATCGGCGTGCCGCTGTCGATTGCGGACAGCATGGCGGGGAACGAGTTCGTCGTCAGATCCAGGTGCTCCTGAGCGAAGAGCGACGCGGCCTCGGAACCGCTCTTGGTCACGATGACCTCGAACCGGGCTATCCTTTTGTCCCCCCGGTAGAGGTCGTACTTCTCCTTCTCGACGACCGGCTTGAACCAGACGCCGAAGTCCTTGAAGGCCTCTCCCTTCTGCAGCGCGATGGTAAAGCCCTGTTGGTGCGTCGTCATGGTGTAGGCCATGCGGATCACAGGGGCCTTCTCCTCCTCCGCAGCGAACGCGGGCAGAGCAAAGGCCCAGGACAACGCCAGTACCGCAGCAAATCTCTTCATTCCCAACACTCCCTTTTTTTCTTTCGGCGAAGCCGCAAGGCCAACGCCGCAAAACGCCGGACCATCAACTACGATGGGACTCCCGTCCCCGCAGCGCCTGCTTACGAGCCAGGAGCGCCGCGCCCAGCGCCCCGGCGAGCTGCGAGTCCGGACTGACCCGGACGGCGCAGCCCAGCCGCTTCTCCAGAAGGCGCACCAGGCTGCAGCTCCGCGAGACCCCGCCGGTGAAGGCCACGGGCTCGTGGAGCCCCACGCGCCGCAGCATCCCCTCCGCGCGGGAGGCTACGGAATCCAGCAGCCCCAGGGACAGGGCTCGCTTGTCCACCCCCTGGGCCAGGAGCCCCACGACCTCGGACTCCGCGAACACCGTGCACATGCTGGAGATGGCGCGGGGCTCGAGATCGTCGGGCAGGCTGCTGAAGTCGTCCAGGGTGCAGCCCAGCATGACGGCCATGTTCTGCAGAAAGCGCCCCGTCCCCGCGGCACACTTGTCGTTCATCAGAAAGTTGACGACGTTCCCGTCCCGGTCCAGGGCGATGGCCTTGCTGTCCTGCCCCCCGATGTCCAGGATCGTCCGCACGCCGCCGGGCTTCCCATCCCGAAAGAGCCGGCCCGCGCCCACGGCATGGCAGGAGATCTCCGTGACGCGCCCGTTGGCCTCCACCGCGTTCCGCCCGTAGCCGGTGGCGACCGTGCGCGCCACGTCGTCCCGCGTCAGGCCGTTCCGCTCCAGGAGCCGCGCGCAGGCGTCCGTCCCCGTCTCCCCGGGATTCCAGCCCGTGGGGACGACAAGGCGGTCGATCCACTCCCCGTCGCGCATCAGGACGGCCTTGACCCCCACCGAACCGATATCCACCCCGACCGTCCAGATCGGCGCGCCCGCGCCGTCCGCCCCCGTGCCCACGGCCCCTACCCCATCATCTCGACGAAGGCGCCCATGCGCGTGTTGAGCTGCTCCACGTCGCCCTGATAATAGTCCGTCTCCACGGTGATGCAGGGGATGCCCATGCTCTCCATGCGCTCGTGTACCTGAAAGGACTCCACGTTGTAGGTGTGGCACGCCTGGAGGATGAGGTCCACCATCCCCTCGGCGGCGTACTCCCCCGCGAGGTCCTCCAGAAGGTCCAGACGTTTGTCGTTCGGCGTCATGCAGGAACAGGGGATACCCAGGTACTTCCGGGCCAGGGCCTCGTAGGGGGGCAGCGACTCGTCCACCAGCTCGTAGTTGGGCTTGATGCCCCCGCAGTTCTCGAATGCGACGATCACGCCGCCGTTCTCCTCGATGGCGTTGAACACCTTCTCCACGCTCTTGCCGGTGGGGCAGCCCGTGACGATGATGCGCCGCGCGTCCGCCGACACGCGGCGTTCGCCCGCCTCGTAGTTCTCCCGGAGCTTGCGCGTCAGGTCCCGGATCCGGTTCAGCATCCCGGGGTCGCTGAAACTGACCTTGAAGTACTCGTTCACCATGTGGACCTCGCGCCCCGACAGCGGCGCCGGGGTCAGCTTGGAGAGCTCGTAGAGGTCCGCCATCACGCGGCGCTCCTCGTTGCGCCATGCGATCTCGCGCCTCAGCGCCTCCTCCGTCACCGTGGTGCCCAGGGTCTCCTCCAGCCTCCGGGACAGGCGCTCGATCTCCGTCTGCCACTGCCCCACGGCCTCCTCGGAGACGGTCTGGGGCAGCTGCATGACGTGCGTGGGCCTGAGACGGTCCATCAGCTCGTACATCTTCTTCTTGCCGTCGCAGGTCGTCTCTCCCACCACCAGGTCGCAGAAGTGGAAGTAAGGACAGGTGTCGGTCAGGGCGAAGCCGTAGCTGGCCTTGATCAGCGGGCAGAGGTTCCGAGGCAGGTGCTCCTCCGCCGCGGCGATGGGCTTCTCGCTCGTCGCGCACAGGGTGGCCGGGATGGCCCCCGCGGCCCGGATCACCTCGTAAGGCGTGTAGGCGCAGTAACAGCCCACCACCTTCCGTCCCCCCTCGACGGCCTCCTTGATCCGAACCGGACCGGCGGGAATGGCCTCCCGCATCTTCTCCAGAATCGCATCGATATCGTGCATGGTTTGAAAACCCCTTTTCTCCTCAAATACGGAACACGCGGAATACGCGGCGGAGGACGCCATGTGCCGACGGGCACAGAGCGCTCGCAGACCTGCAGAACAGGACAAAAATGGCAAAACAAAAAGTGAGGGAAGACCCCCATCGGGGGGCCGCCGAACGGTGCGGTGAAATGGGAGGGGCAGGCGGAATCGCCCGTTTGCCGGATCGTCTATCTAAGAATCGTTTATCTAAACGAAAGATCGCCCCGCGAAGAACCGCACCGAACGATGCATCCCGTGCACCGCGGCCCGGAGCGTCAGACAAAACCGGACATGGCGATCCCCCCTCTTCCAGAAACGAGAATTCCGGTGCAAGCGTCCGGAGGCTCCGCAAGACAAAATGAACCAAATGTAAGTATGTTCCGAACGGGGCGGAAAAGTCAAGGGGGCTGTCGCCTCCCAAAACCGCAGGAAGGGGTTCGGAAGGGCAAGCAGGAAGATCCAGCAGGGGAGATTTTCAAAAAATTGGCCCTGCTGTCCCATCTCCGTCGTCAAAAAGAGACCGTTCTCCTGTTCCCGAATGGAGCCCCAGCAGCGTGGGCTCGCACCCACACAGAATAACGAGGAACCACTGCCACACCTCCCTTGGACAAATGGACAGTAGCACATGTTTCAATATGCGTCAATCCGGGAAGGAGGGAGCTGGCCGCTTCGCGGCGTCCTCGTTACGCGCCCCCGCTCCCTTGACAGGGGTCCTCTCCATGGTAGTATGTTTGTCTTGTTAAACGAAATACGCTGCCGCCCCACCGCTGCGGGAGATCCGTCGCGCGGGGGATGGGAGGCCGGCGGCCCCCGGCTGGAGAAACGACTCGGAATCATGAACGAACACCGTCCCTGCAAACGCATCCTGCCCGTTCTGGGCTTCATCGGAATCATCGGTCTCTGGTACGCGGCGAGCTCGGCGCCTGGGTGGAACCATTTTCTGTTTCCCTCGCCCGCCGTGGTTGCGTCGCGCATGGTGCAGCTGCTGGAGAACGGGGTCCTGTTCCGCCATCTGGGGGCCAGCCTGTTTCGGGTGCTCTGCGGTTTTGGGATCGCCGTACTCATCGCCTTTCCCACGGGGATTGCGCTTGCGCTGCTGCCCCTTTTCTCCGCCCTCGTCCGCCCGCTGCTGAACTTCCTGCGGCAGATCCCGCCCCTGGCCGTCGTGCCGCTCCTGATCCTGGGCTTCGGGATCGGCGAGGCGTCCCGGATCGCCGTCGTCGTCATGGCCAGCTTCTTCCCCGTGCTCCTGAACGTGGAGAGCGGCATCCGCCAGGTCGACCGCCGCCTTCTGGAGGTGGGGCGCGTGCTCTCGTTCACGCCGCTCGCCCTTTTCCGTCACGTCGCGTTTCCCGCGTTCTTCCCCTATTTCCTCGTCGGCGTGCGCCTGGCGCTCTCCTACAGCTGGAGGTCGCTGATCGGCGCGGAGATCGTGGCCGCCTCCTCGGGCGTCGGCTACATGATCCGCGAGGCCGAGACCCTCTCCCGGTCGGACACCATCCTCTGCGGCGTCATCGTCCTGGGGTGCGTCGGGGCCCTCTCGGACCGGGCCCTCGGAGCTCTGTCCGAGAGGCTGTTCCCCTGGAGCGTCCCGGAAGGAGGGGCCTGAGGTGGTGCGCGTCGAGGAGGTCTCGAAGGTCTATCGCGGCCGGGGCGGAGCGGTGGAGGCCCTGCGCGGGGTCAGCCTGGAGTTCTCGGAGGGCTCCTTCACCGCGCTGGTGGGCCGGAGCGGCTGCGGAAAGACCACGCTTCTGCGCCTGATCGCCGGGCTGGAGCGGGAGTCCGGGGGCCGGATCGTCCGTTCCGTCCCAAGGCGGCAGGTGGGGTACGTCTTTCAGGAGCCACGCCTCATGCCCTGGCTCTCGGTCGCCGAGAACGTCCGCTTTGCCACCCGGGCCGGCGGTCCGGCCGGGGACTTCGGGGACGCGGACGAGATCCTGCGCACCCTGGGGCTGGCGGATTTCGCCCGATGCCTGCCCCACGAGCTCTCCGGGGGCATGGCCCAAAGGGTCGCGCTGGGGCGGACGCTCTTCTGCCGACCCAGGCTGATTTTGATGGACGAACCCTTCGGAGCTCTGGACTGGTTCACGCGCAGGACGCTCCAGTCCGACCTGCTGCGCCTGTGGCGGGAGGGGGGACGGACGATCGTGTTCGTGACCCACGACATCGACGAGGCTCTCACGCTTGCGGAGCGCATCGTGGTGCTGAGGGAGGGATGCTTCGCGGGGACGTTCGACGTCGATGGGGAGCTCCCCGCAGGGGTGCGCGCGGATCTGCGCGAGCGGATCCTGGCCGCCATAGAGTTGGGCGACGCCCGGTCCGGCGTCGCGCCGCAGTTCTTTTAGGGGGCCTCTCGGCCCCGATATGAAGGAGGACGATCATGAAGAGGTTTTTTGCTCTTGGGCTCGGTGTTATCATATCCCTGTGTCTGCTCGCGGCCGGAGCCGGGGCGGAGGAGAAGCCGCTGGCGATCACCTACGTGAAGTCGCCGCTCAACATCCCCTCCATCCTGGAGAAACGCCTGGGGCTGCTCGAGGCGGAGTTCGGCCCTTTGGGCTACGCGGTCTCCCACCCGGAGATCACGTCCGGTGCGCAGCAGTCCCAGGCCATGGCCGCGGGGTCGGTCCAGGTCGCCAACTGCATCGGCGGGACGTCCCTGCTGATTGCCGCCGCGCAGGGGCTGGACGTCCGCATCGCGGGGATCTACTCCCGCTCCCCCAGGAGCTTCTGTCTGGTGGTCAAGGACCCCGCGATCCGCACCGCCGCCGACCTCAAGGGCAAAAAGGTCGCCGGCCCCAAGGGGACGGTGCTGCACCAGCTGCTCCTGACGGGCCTGAAGCGGGAGGGGATGGAGGCCTCTCAGGTGGAGCACATCGAGATGGGGATCCCCGCCGCCGTCGCGGCCCTGATGAGCGGCTCCATCGACGGGGCGCTGGCCGCGGGGCCCCTGGCCCTGAAGGCCCTGGAGGGCGGTGCGCGGGTGCTCTTCAACGGCGAGGGACTGGTTGAGGGCACCATCGTTATCGGGGTGAGCGGTGCGGCGCTGAAGGAGCGGGACGACCTGGCGAGGCGAATGATCGACGTCCACCGAAGGGCCCTGGCCTATGCTAAGGAGCACCCGGAGGAGACCGTGAAGATCGTGGGCGAGGAGACGGGGCTCTCGACGGAGCAGGTGCTGGAGATGGAGAAGCTCTACGATTTCGATCCCACGGTGCGCTCGGAGGACCTCGCCGAGCTGGAGAGGACCATGCGCTTCCTCGTGGACGAGGGGCTGGCCACCCGGTCCGTGGACCCGGCCTCGCTGCTGGTTCGCTGATGGCCGGGCGCCCGGTTGCCGAGGAGCGCTCCATCCCCTTCGAGGCGGATTCCGTCCGGCTGTCTGCGGGGTACGGGGATGTCGCCGCCTTCCACGGGGGGCGGTACCCCGCCGGCGCCGTCCTGGGGTTCAAGGCCCTGACCCTGGCCCGCGAGCTGCTCTTTCCACGGGGCGGGAGCTTCGTCCGCGAGCGCTGCGCGATCGAGACCCCTTTTCCGGGCGGCGGCTTCAGGGACGCGGCGGAGATGGTCCTGAGGAGCGTGTCGCGGGACCGCTACCGGATGGACCTGACCCTGCCGGTCCCTGCAGGGACCGTGCCCGCCCCCGTGGAGGGGTATTTCTTCTTCCGGTTCCTGCAGGATGGGGGATGCGCCGGGTTCTCGCTTCGGCCGGGGCTGGTCCCCGAGGAGTTCTATGCCGCCACCGAGGACCTGCACCACGGCCGCGGGGACCCGGAGGCCGCGGAGGCGCGCGCCTTGGAGTTGCGCCGTGCGATCGCCTCGGCGATACGGTCCCTCGATCCCTCGGAGCTCTTCGTCGTTCACGAGGCCAGGGCGGCCGAGCCCCTTCCAGAGGGGAACGAGCCGCCCCCGCTGGAGGAGGCGGGGGCCCTCGGCCTGATCGATCACGAGGAGTATGATGTGACGGTGGAGAGCCTCCGCCGCTATCACGGGAACTCGGCCCTGTGCGGCCTGTGCCTGGTCTGGTCGCTGGTGCGCCAGCTCGGAAGGCGCGCGGGCGTCGAGGCGTTCGAGCGCCGCTCGGTCGAGGTGACGGCCGGAGCCCGCGGTTCGGGGATCCTGGATGGCCTGGAGTACCTGTTCCGTGGGTTCGGCGAGGGGCGGGCGTCCTTCGACTTCGGCTGGGCCGAGGGGCTCGGCGCCCCGAGGGCCCCGATGGGAAGTGGGGCCTTCGCCTTCCGGTTCGTGTTGCCCGGCCGTGAGCCGATGACCTTCGTCCTGAAGGAGCGGTACGTCCCGCACGAGTATTTTGCGCTCTGCGAGCGCAGGGCCGGCGACCCGGGGGCGTTTGGCGAGGAGCCGGAGCGCCGGAGGCTCCAGCTCGAGTTCGCGCGGCTCGCCCTGAGTGAGCCGGAGCTGTTCGAGGTCGTACCGTAAGCCAGTGAGGAGTTTTCCTACCGTCCAGGAAGCGGCGCCCTAAAGGAGCGGCGCCCTAAAATAGGGCGCCGCTCCTCGGGGACAGAACCGTCGTTCGGCTCTTGATCGCCTAGGCCCTCAAGGCCTCGATTTCCTCAAGGGACAGACCGGTGAACTCCACAATCTGTTCGGGAGGCAGGCCATGCGCAAGCATCCGCCGTGCCGTCTCGGCCTTGCCCCTGGCTTCGCCTACGGCCTCACCTTGGGCCATACCTTGGGCCATACCCTCCTGCTCCGCGAAGTTCAACGCGTTGCGGTAATCCGTCTCGGCACGCTCATTTAACTTGTAGAGCGCAAGATTTCCACGCTCGCGGAAAAACGTCCGGACCCCCTCATCGAGCCGTCCAATCCCCCTGTCGCTCGTCACCAAATGCTCCATCTCCGGTTCCCCTCCTATCCGTCCAAGGTATCTCATAACGCGGATCAGGCCCGTATCCTCGACGATGCCCGCCGCCGTCAGACGCTCCAGCTTCGGCAGCTCCAGAAAATGGAACTCCATACCGTCGCAATAGCTCCGGTGTTCCTTCACGTCCTGGATGCGGTGCAGCGACCGCCAATCCTCCCTACAATCCGGGAAAAGACAGAAATCCAGAATCGACACGAAGATCACCGGCCTCAGCCTGTCGTAGCCATCGCCGGCGACCAGCTGGTCCGAGTAGCTGCACGACGCGTAATACAGCGAGCGCTCGAAGAAGTATCCCTCTTTTCCCAGCTGAACCTCCACGTGGAATGTCCTACCGTCCTTCGCGCGGGCCAAGACATCCACGTAAGAGGCCCGGCCGCCGTCCCGCCGGGGATCGTTTTCCCGGTCCAGGTACTCCAGGGAGAGTATGCCCCGATCCGGATCCAGAACATCGTTCAGAAGGCGCAGAAGGTTCTCCTCGTTGCCCTTTGTAGCGAAGAGGTGCTTGAAAAGCGCGTCATTCAAAGGATTAGCCGAACGGACGCAACGCTCGAACTCCTCCGGCGGCATTTCCGTTCCAGATTCTCCAAGTCTCCGCGTCACGATCTCCCTCCTTCTCGTTATCGTCTCATCACCATTATAGCAATAATTTACAGCAACGACAGTGGATTTGAAACGATAAAACGGGCTGTCGGCCGCCGGCTGGGAGAAGCCAGAAGAGGCACTACGAGCAACAGTCCGTCTTTAGCGCCGTGGACGGGACCGATGGTCCGAAAAGGCCCGCCTGCGCTACCTGATGGCGTAGAGGTTTCCGTCCGCACTGCCCAGGTAGAGCACGCCCCCCGAGAACGCTGGCGAGCCGTTGATGCCGTCCCCGGTCGAGAAGGTGAAGCGCTCCGTGCCCGACGCGGCGTCGAGGGCGAAGAGCGTCCCCTGCCCGCCGCCGGCAAAGACGAGCCCCTCGGCAAGGACGGGCTGGGCCGCCACACTGCCCCCATGGGTGTCGAAGGTCCAGAGCACGGAGCCGTTCTTCGAGTTGAGCGCGGCGATCTTTCCGTTCGCCGTCCCCACGAGGACCCTGCCGCCGCCGATGAAGGGGGCCGTCGTGACGGGGTCGCCGACGTTCGTCCTCCACTGTGGGACCACGCCCTTGATCCGGACGCTCTGGACGGAGCCGTCCCAGCTGGAGAAGAAGACGTTGGTGCCGTCGGCGGATGGGGTGTTGATCGCACCGCCCGCTCCGCCGCCCCACAGGCGCTTGCCGTTCGCGGGACTGATGGCGCTGAAGATGCCTCTCTGCTCGCCCAGCAGGACGAGCCCGGAGGCAAAGGATGGGGCGCTGCGCAGCTCCAGCCCGGATTCATAGGTCCAGAGGGTCCTGCCGTTGGCCGCTGAGACGGCGTAGAGCTTGCCATCTCCCTTCACGAAGAACACCTTGCCGTCCCCGACCGCCGTGCCGTCCACCACCGTCTCGGCGGCATAACTCTCCTCCGGGGGAACGTACTGCCAGACGACGCTGCCGTTCCCCAGGGCCAGACACGTTATCGTCCCATCCGCCTGGGCGAAGATCACCTTGTCGCCCGTGACTGACGGACGGCCGACGACCGAGTTCGTCCCCTGATAGACCCAGGCAGCCTTTCCCGATGCGCCGTGGACAGCGTACAGGTTGCCCACGCTGTCCCCTACGAGCACAAGGCCACCCGCCACCGCTACGGAGCTGGTCAGCGGCGCCTCGGCCTTGAAGGTCCAGCCGAGCTTGCCGCTCCAGGCCCAGGCCGCGTCCCCGAAGAGCAGGGCCGCACACGCAAGAAGCAAAAGCAACATTACGGAAAGAACGCGTCTCATCCTCGATAACCTCCAGAGATTGATCTTAACGGCAGCGACTCGGGCTCGAGAAATCCAAACCGGCCCGAACCGAGAGCGCCGTTGCTCCAATATTATAGGCAGTTTCAAAGGGGCGGGCCATGCTATAGTTACTGAATAAATATTCTGCTGCGACATCAGGAGAACGGGGTCTTTTCATGATCGCAAATCATGATCGCAAATCTGGAGGATGTGCGGAGTCGATTCGAGTCGTATGTGCAAGGCTTCGACCTGACGGAGCTTACGTTGGAGATGAAGTACGTCCACAGCCGCAACGTGATGTGAGTGGGGGAGCCGCTGGTCCGGGACCTGGGCCGGCGCCGTAGATTCCTGAGACGGCGGGATCGCGATATAATTGGACGAAGGGTTTGGGAGGGGTACGTTTTTTCTCCAAGTTTTTTCCTCCAAGGCCCGTATCGATGAAGCTCACGATAAAGATGAAATTCATAAAAATCTGAAGAAAAGGGGAGCGGCCTCATGGAGCATATCTTTGCCACCTGGCGCATGGCCTACATCGCGGCCCCGAAGCACGAGGGCTGTATCTTTTGCGACTTCCCCGCGGAGCACCGCGATGCGGAGCGCTACATCCTGCACCGCGGGGAGTCCTGCTTCGTCATCCTGAACCTCT